>JASJDF010000139.1 GCA_030065715.1 Xenococcaceae cyanobacterium MO_188.B19
AACCTGACAGCTTCCTTTTTGACTAATGCTAGTCTCAATCAAGCCGATCTTGATCAAGCTAATCTAACTGCTGCAACAATAATTGATGCCGATGTGTCAGGAGCCTCAATGTTAGATTTAAATCTCACGAACGCCATTATTTACCATACTGGTATTTCTATTGGCGGTTCGTATTAACGAAATTGCTCGGCATGTTGGAGGTTAGGGATAGAGAATTAGTCACAAGTTAAGAATCCAGTAATTTGTCAAGAGGGGTCAAAAATCGGAGTGGTTATCGATTTGAGTTATTTATGGACTGGTGAGCCACTGCGTTGGAAGGGTTCCTCGACTTTTTAAGGGAGGCTAGGGGGGATTAAAACGTCTTCATAAATATCCGCCATCGTTAAGGTTAAACCAACAGAATCTAGTACTAAATTGTCATTTTTACCTAAAGTTTCTACTGTCCAATTATCATTTTTGTCTCGGCGATAAATTTCTACTTTCATTTCATTTTGAGAAACCAAAACATATTCTTGTAGACTTTTAATAGTTTGATAATTGAGTCGTTTTTCTCGTCTATCTGTAGTTTCCGTAGAATCGGATAGAACTTCCACAATTAAGTTAGGATTAGTCTTAAAGTATTTTTTGCTATCATTGGGGTCGCAGGTGACTAAAAGATCGGGATAATAAAATATATCCGCTTGTTGCGCCTTAACTTTAACTTTCATGTCCGAAACAAAAGCGCGACAAGAACTACCACGTAAATGAGGACGTAATATAGCAATAAGATTCGTAACTATCAAATTATGTGCTTCACTAGCACCAGCCATAGCATAGATTTGTCCCGCTACGTATTCGTGACGTATTTCGGCATCTTGCTCAAATTTAAGGTATTCTTCGACGGTAATCAGGTTTAAAGGCGATCCCATTGGGATCTGCTTTGCAGGTCGCATGATTTTACTCTTGTGATAAGATCTACTCTTTCCTCTATTGTCCTACAGCCCATAAAGCGCAGCGACGCTCGTCTATTTCTTTTTCCCATGCTTCACAGTCAACACTTTTAGCATCGAGACATTTTTGGACTAATTTAGATATTGTTTCTTTTTCAGAATCAGAAGCATTAGGAATAGGAATTGTATTCATAAAGAGTTAAAGTTTTTGTCTTGTTTGACTTGGAAGGGCATCATTAAAGAGAGAAGATTATTTCGATAAAATAAGGCATAGTGTTCTCTATGTTTTGAGCAATGGCTACAAGAAAAAAAAGGGATTTACAAGCCTTTATGTAGTCATTTAAAGATGTTAACTTTTGTCCCCAACATCATTGTAAATTATGCGATCGCTAATTATTGACGATTAGGATTTTGTTCTAGACGTAAGAAAAGGTAAGGAACAGCCCTTATAACTCTATCGCCTCCTCTGGAAGCAATTGCTGTCAAAGATCACTTGAGCGGTTCTAACCTGAAAATAGAAGTAGCAAATCAGGTAAATTCTTTAATCTGTAGGTACTACTGAATTTTGGTAAGATATCTCTCAAGTTTTTAATCACTATATTACTTGTTATCTATGCCAGCCAAAGTTACTCTTACAGTTACAGAAGGCAAGCTCAAAGGAAAACAGTTTTCTTTTGATTCTCGTACTACTTGTATTATTGGAAGAGCTCAAGATTGTAATATCCAAATACCTAACGATGTAGAGTATAAAACTATTTCTCGTTATCATTGCTTATTAGATATCAACCCTCCAGATATTCGGGTTCGTGATTTTGGTAGTCTTCATGGGACTTATGTTAATGATCGATGCATTGGCAAGCGAGAAGAGAATCAAACTCCAGAAGAAGCGGCAAGACTAAATTTTTCTGAATACGATGTACAAAATGGAGATGAAATTCAACTGAGTAATACTGTCTTTAAAGTTGTTATTGAGCAAGTTCTACAACATCCTTCAACCTCGATAATTCCAGAGATAGAAAGTTTACCATCACAAGTAGAATTTAATCTTGACGGCAATTTAGGCTCAATGGAGGGCTATACGAAGCTGAAATTGTTGGGAAAAGGAGGCTGTGGAGAAGTTTATCTAGCTCGCAATGATGCCACTAAAGAGTTAGTAGCCCTGAAAACTCTTCGACCTCAAGTAGCAGTAATGCCGTACATGAAAGAGAGGTTTTTGGGCGAAGCTAGACACACGAAAATGTTAGATCATCCCAATCTCGTTCGCTTTAAGGATTATTCCTGCTCTGATGGTATTTTCTTCTTTACAATGGAATTTTGCGATCGCGGGTCGGTAATCAATTTAAGGCAAAAACGCGGTGGTAAACTATCTGTCAGAGAAGCCACAGATATTATTCTGCAAGTTTTAGATGGTTTGCACTATGCCCATGTCGAAAAAGGCTTAGTTCACCGCGATATCAAGCCTGGAAATATTTTTCTAACCGTTAAGGATGGCAAGTTAGTCGCTAAATTGGGAGACTACGGACTAGCCAAAGCTTTCGATCTAGCGGGATTGAGCGGACAAACTCTCACGGGAACTAAAATGGGTACTCCGGCATTTATGCCCCGACAGCAAGTACTAAATTTTAAATATGTCAAACCCAGTGTAGATGTTTGGGCGACTGTTGCCAGTCTCTACTATATGCTAACGGGAGCTTATCCGAGAAATTTTGAAGGCATAGACCCGATGTTAGCCGTTCTGAAAACCCAACCAGTACCAATTCGATCCAGGAATGCTTCGATTCCTCAAACTCTTGCAGATTTAATCGATTTAGCTTTAAAAGATCATCGCGATCTTCATTTCCCAAGTGCGATCGAGTTTAAAAATGCTTTGTTGAGTTTAATTTAGCAAGTGATTGTTTATTAGCTCTCTAAATTTATTGCTACATCTGTCTCAGATGAATTATTGTCTTTTGTCGAGCGAAAAGTTTTATGATCGCAGCGCTTGCGTTTCGAAGATATCTGGTAACTTAAAAGAATGTTGAAGATAAATCGACTGAGATACGGACTCAAATCAGGGGTGAGGAATCAGGCTAATGGAATGGCAACCAGGACACAAATTAAAAAGTCGTGACTACGAAATTGAAACTGTATTAGGTGAAGGGGGGTTTGGCATTACCTACAAAGCCAAGGATTTAAGCTTAGATATTCCGATTGTCATCAAAACTCCCAACAGCAAATTACAAAGAAATCCTAATTATGCTAAGTACGTAGAAAAATTCCGCCAGGAAGCCAGACAACTAGCCCAACTAGGACTCTATCGCCATCCCCATATAGTTCGAGTCATCAGTAGCTTATTTGAAGAAGAAGATAATCTGCCCTGCTTCGCCATGGATTTTATACCAGGGTTGAGTTTATACCATTTAGTCCAGATTCAAGGTCCATTATCAGAAACCAAAGCCCTAGAATACATCGAGCAAATTGGTTCGGCTTTAGTGGTTTGTCATGGAAAAGGAATTATTCACCGCGACGTACATCCCAATAATATTCTGATTCGTCAAGATAACAATCAAGCAGTTTTAATCGATTTTGGCATTGCGGCAACTATGAATACTAGCCGCTACACTCATTCAGGAAATCAAGCCTTTGCCCCCTGGGAACAAATAGTACCTTGCAAAGAAACAGAGAAAAGTAAAACGCCTCAAGTAGATATCTACACTTTAGCTGCGAGTTTATATTATTTGGTGACGGGGAAAGAACCAACACCCGGTATAGCTAGGAAATTTAGCAATCAGGAGTTACAGCCACCAGAGGAATTAAATTCTAGTTTGAGTGATAGTATCAGCCAAGCTATTTCCAGAGGAATGGAAGTTGAGCCAGAAAATCGCCCGGATTCGATAGAAAAATGGTTAAAATTATTGCTTCCTCCTGTTGCTCCCCAACCCAAACCTCCTCTTATTTCGCAGACCAAAACTGAAGTTCGAGCTCCCGCAAATCCAAGAGTAACTACTCAAAAGAATACAATTCCTATTATTGACCAGAAAGAAGAAGAATACCAAAAACAAAAGGCAGAACAACAACGGAAGCAACAAGAGTATGAAAACAAGCTTGGGCGTTACAAGCGGGAATTTTTAACAACGGTTGAACTAGAATATCCCCTGACTCTCAAGTGTATGCTTTTTATATTTGATGATTAAGGTTTCTGGAAAGAGAATAATGTAAGCGGATATGGAGAAATTTATTAACGAAATAGTAGGTTTTTCCTACCCTGCTCCCCTTGCCTCCGATGCCTCACAAAACCGAAAATCTTAAAAACATACACGTGAAAGGGGGCTGGGGGAGAGGTTAAACAGGCATACCTAAAATATCCTCAATCTTTGGCATTTCCTCCAAAGGAATAACTCTACCTTCATCTTCAAAACCAGCAATTTGGTCAAAATTAAGATAACGGTATAAATCCCCTTCAAAAGGTGCAATTTTCTCTTTGACAATTGCCATATATTCTTCAACAGTAGGAATCTTCCCTAACAAAGCACAGACAGCAGCCAATTCAGCAGAACCCAAATAAACCTGTGCTCCTTTACCCATGCGGTTGTTGAAGTTACGAGTAGAAGTAGAAAATACAGTGGCATTATCTTCGACGCGGGCTTGATTACCCATGCAGAGAGAA
This sequence comes from Xenococcaceae cyanobacterium MO_188.B19, assembly GCA_030065715.1. GTDB lineage: Bacteria > Cyanobacteriota > Cyanobacteriia > Cyanobacteriales > Xenococcaceae > JASJCP01. Next base: position 4,576 of record JASJDF010000139.1, read on the forward strand.
CATCCAGGCATTTCAGTACGTGCTCCAGCAGCCGCAAAGATACCGTAAACCCCTTCCTCACGGAGTTGTTTTTCATCCATGCGTGTGGGAGGACAGATCCATAACCGCCCTTTAACTACTCCTGCACCCTCAAGGATTTTAGCAGCAGCGCGATAATGTCCAATATTGGTCATACAAGAACCAATGAATACTTCGTCTACCTTATCCCCCACACATTCTGACATTAATTTTACGTTATCGGGGTCATTGGGTGCTGCTACGATAGGCTCTTTAATCTCGTTGAGATTAACTTCAATAGTATCTACATATTCGGCATCAGCATCAGCTGACATGAGTTGAGGATTAGCTAACCATTGTTCCATCTTAGCGACGCGACGCATAATAGTACGAGCATCACTATAACCACGGGCTACCATATTTTTCAGTAATGCCACATTAGAACGTAAATATTCCGCTACAGTTTCCTCACTGAGCTTAATGGTACTTCCAGAACAAGAACGTTCGGCGGTAGCATCGGTAAGTTCAAAAGCTTGTTCTACTTTTAAGTCGGGTAAGCCTTCCATTTCCATCACGCGCCCGTTGAAGACATTTTTCTTATTCTTTTTCTCAACGGTAAGTTTCCCTTCTTGCATAGCTACCCAAGGAATAGCGTTCACAATATCTCTAAGGGTTACACCTGGTTGTAATTCTCCAGTAAAACGCACTAAAACAGATTCGGGCATATCTAAAGGCATTACACCCAGTGCTGCGGCAAAGGCTACTAAACCAGAACCGGCAGGAAAAGAAATACCAAGGGGGAAACGGGTATGAGAGTCACCACCAGTACCTACTGTATCAGGTAACAACATTCTGTTTAACCAGGAATGGATAATACCATCACCAGGACGTAAAGCTACCCCACCACGGGTAGAGAAGAAATCAGGTAAGTTTTTGTGGGTAACAATATCAACGGGTTTCGGGTAAGCTGCTGTATGACAAAAGGTTTGCAGGGTTAAGTCGGCATTAAAACCGAGACAAGCTAATTCTTTTAACTCGTCGCGAGTCATAGGACCTGTGGTATCTTGAGAACCAACAGTAGTCATAATGGGTTCGCAGGAAGTTCCAGGGCGAACACCAGGTAAACCACAAGCTTTCCCTACCATTTTCTGTGCCAGAGTAAAGCCTTTGCCTGTATCTTCTGGCATAGAAGGGCGCACAAATAGAGTAGAGTGTTCTAAACCTAATGCTTCTCTAGTTTTATCGGTTAAGGCTCTACCAATGAGTAAAGGAATTCTGCCGCCAGCGCGGACTTCATCTAAGATGGTGTCGGGTTTGAGAGTGAAAGTTGAAATAATATCTCCGTTTTCGTTGATGATTTCGCCTTTATAGGGATAGATAGTAATTACATCACCTGTATTCATCTGGGAAACATCACATTCAATTGGTAATGCGCCAGAGTCTTCGGCGGTATTAAAGAAGATTGGGGCAATTTTGCCACCTAAGATATAGCCACCAGCTTTCTTATTGGGAATAAAGGGAATATCCATCCCTAAATGCCATAATACAGAGTTAATCGCCGATTTACGAGATGAACCTGTCCCGACAACATCTCCGACATAAGCTACAGGATGTCCTTTTTCTTTTAACTTCGCAATAGTTGCTAAACCATCAGGCATTTTTGCTTCCAACATTGCCAAAGCATGAAGAGGAATGTCAGGGCGCGTGGTAGCATGGGGCGCAGGAGACAAATCATCGGTGTTGGTTTCCCCTGGTACTTTAAAGACAGTAACAGTAATACTTTTTGCTACCTTAGGACGAGAAATAAACCATTCCCCATTTGCCCAGGAGTCAATTACTTGTTTGGCATAGGGGTTAGTGTCAGATAACTCTAAAACATCGTTAAAAGCATCAAATACTAAGAGAGTTTTGCTTAAGGCACTAGTTGCTTCTGCTGCAATACTAGGATCATCTGATTTGAGTAATTCTACTAAAGACTGAACGTTATAGCCTCCTACCATTGTACCGAGTAGATCTACAGCACCTTGAGGAGAAATTAGTGGACATACGATTTCTTTTTTAGCAATAGCAGTCAAGAAACCAGCTTTTACATAAGCTGCATCGTCTACTCCTGGTGGTACTCTATCTCGTAATAAGGCAAGTAATTCTTCTTTCTCCGCTTCGGGTGGATTTTTGAGCATTTCGCCGAGTTGAGAGGTTTGTTCTGCGGTTAGGGGTAATGGTGGGATTCCTTGGGCTTCTCTTTCGGCTTTATGTTTACGATAGGCTTCTAGCATTTAGTAGTTCTCCTCTATAAGTGTATACATTTATTGCAGAGTATCTATTGTCTCATTAGTTCTGACCTCTCCCCCAGCCCCTCTCCTTGTAGGAGAGGTGAGTAAGATGTAGCATTACTATTTTCTTTTAATGTATCGAGAATTGAAGCTTGTTGGCTATGAGCTTTTTCAGAGTTTAGTGATGAAAGATTAACAGAAATATATTTTTTTTAGATGGTGTTGTGTTTTAAGGAAGAGTTTTATATCGCGCAAAGACGTAAAGGAAGATGCAAAGCAGTATCGTTATTGGGGATTTTTGATATCTGGAAATGTTTGCTTCAATATTCTATCTATTATGTCTATCCTACTAAATTTATTCTCTATATTGGGTATTCTAATATAAGAAAGTAAATATATTTACTTTTTGGATTTTTTTCAATAATTAACAACTATCATTATGTCTTCCTCTCCAAATACAATAAATATAGAGTCTCTTCCATCTTGGGACTATGAACAATGGACACACACCGAACCTCCGCAAACTAATTTTCTTAAAGAAAAATTACTTATTAGGTCTCTCGATTTAATTAGAGATGATGCAGATAATGAAACAGTATGTTATGAAATTGTAGAAAAAGCACTTAAGGCAAAATTATTTAATATTGCTTTTGAAGCTGTACATACTTTTTCCCAAAAATATTCTCGTGGTTTTTTAGAGTCCATTGCTGATATTTTCAAGAGAATGGAATATTGGAACCATATTTCCGAAGAGTTTATTAGTTATTCTGAAAAATCTGTACTTGAAGCTTCTCCATGTAAATCTCGCTGGACTAATCGATATGGTTGTCAGGATCAGCGTTCTCGTACATTGGGATATTTAGGTCGCTATCATTTTTTTACTGGAAAACCAGAGTATGCTATGAAATTATGGGAAGCAGCAGATGATTGCATAGCTATAGATATGGTAATAGCAGATATGTGTGAAACTATTGCCAAGAAATCTCCTCAAAATTTAGAATCTTCTTTAGTTATTCTTGACATGATTCAAACCAAAAAAATTAAGGCAGAAACGCTTGCAATTTTGAGTGAGTATGCTTAAAAGATATAGAGCAAATTAGTAAAACTTACTTAGAGACATTAGGACTTACGCATTGACCTATCAATAATAGTTAACTATGTACTTTAAGGTTTGAAAATTCAGTTTTGATTATCAATGTAATTATTTATCAATGACACGATGAATTAGAACAGTGTGTAAGTAGGGTGTTGATTCTGTGACCAGTGATCGCTAAAAAATTCATGCAAATTTCTTGTTAAAAACTTTGGAGTGAAAAATTAGGGATTGATTAATGGAAATGACTGCTATAATTGGAGTTTAATAAAATTCATCCTACCTCTCAATTTTAATAGTGAATGAAAGGTTATAAAACTACTGACACTCGTTTAGTCAACCTATTTAAAGATGCTAGAGAAAAATGGAGACAACGGGCTTTATCAAAACAGAAAAAGCTAAGAGCAATGGATATAAAAGTAAGAGATCTTGCTTTAACTCGAGAAAAATGGAAAGAAAAAGCCAAACAACTGGAAGCTAGTTTACAAGAAAAAGAATTAGAAATAGAAGAACTCAAAAAAAAAATAGCCAACCGAGAAATCAATCAACAGTAGATTCGCGCTTCAATAGAAAAATCCAAATCTAGAGAAATAATAGATTTAAAACCAGCTCAATACACTTATCCTGTTTTTATTATTCAAATAGCAATTCAACAAAGAATTATCAGTTTTAGCAGTTGGCGTGCTATCGAAAAAAACTTCAAATTATGGGCGCAGTTTTTTAATTTGCCAACTCCCAATTTTACTACCATCAGACAATGGTTTCTCAAACTAGGTATTTTTGAATTAATCAAGTCAAAAGAAAAAAGAACAGATTGGATTTTTATTATCGATACAATTTTAGAACAAGGAACCAAAAAATGTTTTCTTATTTTAGGACTGTCTTATCAAAAATGGTCAGAAAAACTTAAATCTGATAGGAAAAATTTACAACATCATGACCTGGAAGTCTTAGCCCTAGAAGTTTTGATTAATAATTTAGCTAAGACTGTCGGAAAACCTTTACAAATTATTTCTGACCATGGCAGCGATATCAAAAAAGGAATTGAACTCTATATTTCTAACAATCCTGGAATAATTTATACTTATGATTTTACTCATCAAGTAGCTTTGTGGCTCAAAAAAGAGTTATCAAAAAATGCTAAATTTCAAGAATTATTAAATCAATGTAATTTAACTCGCTCCCAAATTCAACAAACAAAATTATCTTTTTTAACTCCCCCTGCTCAAAGAGCTAAAGCCAGATATCATAATATAGACCTTTTGGTAAATTGGGGACTTAAAGTCGTTGAATACTGGAACAGACAAGATTTTTCTCTTATTAATAACAAAATCTTCGCTTCATCTTCTGCTAATTCGGAGATTGCGGTGCGACCCCGGCGAGGTTTCCTCGCCTAGGGAACGCGCACTAAGACAATGAAATGATTTTAACACTTCTTTTATCTACTACGAAACTAACTCCAGATAAAGTACTCCAAGCGATGGAAACTATCCATCTGACTGATGTTGATGCTTGGTCACAAGAAGTTTTTGGTCAATCTATATTATCTAAAAGAAAATTGGCTTTTTCTACTCCAACTAATTGCATAAAAATTGCATTATTTTTTAGCGACCGCATAGGACAGAATCAACATCCTAGGTAGTGGGTAGTAGGTAGTGGTTATAGCACTACCCATTTGGGTAAATTTGCTGTTCCCCATTCCGACGCGATATCCGAAGGTGTATCCTTTAGGGCGTTAGGAGCTAATCCTTTAGGGCTATTCCCTAACTCTCTATTAAATCTCCAGTCATATCAATCCCCTTCCTGGTGTTAGCTTTCCATAGCACTGACGGATTTGGGAGCATCAGTAGTTAAAATATCATGACCATTTTCCGTAACTAAAACATCATCTTCAATACGAATCCCGATTCCTTTCCAATGGTCAGGAATTTCAGGTTGTCCTTCTGCTGGTTTAATATAGGGAGAAATATAGAGACCTGGTTCTACAGTTAAAATATGTCCAGGTTGGAGATTTTGCCAGGTTTCGGGATTGTGTTTGTAAGCACCAGCATCATGAACATCTAGACCCAACCAATGTCCTGTACGGTGCATATAGAAGGGTTTATATTTTTCTTCTTTAATAATTTCTTCCTTGTCTCCTTTTAATAAGCCTAAGTCCATTAATCCTTCTACCAAGACTTCTACCGCAGCATCGTGAAACTCATTATAGGCTTTTCCTGGTTTTACCTGTTCAATGGCTGCTAATTGGGCTGCTAAAACTAATTCATAGAGAGTTTTTTGTTCTGGGGTGAATTTTCCCCCGACAGGAAAAGTACGGGTAATGTCTCCGTTGTAGTAACCATAGGAACAGCCCGCATCAATTAGTAATAGTTCATGATCTTCCATCTGACGGTTGTTTTCCATATAGTGCAATACACAAGCATTAGCTCCAGAAGCCACAATAGAAGGGTAGGCAATGCCCATTGCGCCCTCTAGACGGAAAGTATGTTCGATTTCTGCTTCTACTTGATACTCATATACTCCTGGGCGAGTAAACTCTCTAGCGCGATTGTGAGCTTGGGCTGAGATTGCTGTGGCTTTTCGCATCATCTCGATTTCTGATGCACTCTTAACCACTCGCATGGGATGAGTAATTGGCATAGTATCCGCGATCGCGATAGGCACTTGACCTCTTTTTTGATATCCTGCCAGTAGTCTTTGCCAACAAGTGAGAATTTTGTGATTAAAGTCTTTATCTTGTCCTAGATGGTAATAGATGCGATCAGCATTTACTAAATATTGAGGTAATTTTTCATCTAATTCCGTGATGGAATAAGCTTCATCTGCACCATATAGGTTTTTAGCATTTTCTACCCCACAACGATATCCAGTCCAAGTTTCTTTTTCTGGGTCTTTTGGCTGTACAAATAGAATAAAGCGATGTTCTTCGTGATGAGGTGCAAAGACAGCTACCGCGTCTGGCTCATTAAATCCTGTAAGGTAATAAAAATCACTGTGCTGCCGATACACATATTCCACATCTTTGTGCATGGTAGCCATTGGCGCGCTACGAAATATCGCTGTCCCATTGCCGATTTTTGCCATAAGTTGTTCTCGGCGTTGCTGGTATTCTTTGCTGTCTATCCCCATAAGTTCTCGATCTTCCTTCTGTTGCAAACTACTCTAATTCATTATGCAAGAAGTAGAACATTTATGTTGCCGATTAACTGCCAAAACTTCTAAGTCTTTATTTTTGGTATTTTGAATTTTGAATTTTCAATTCTTATCCCATTCAGCAAAAATTTCTTTAATTCTAGTAATTGCCTCGTCTGCTGCTTGCTCTGGAGTAACATTATTAAGCAAGATTTTTTCTAAACTCCGACCCCAGATATTTTCTTTAAGAACTATACTATAGGCAGGACTATTAGATGGATAAATAGAACGAATTTTACTCTTAGTTAAAGTCTTAGTAACTTCAGAAGTATGAGGATCTTCGGTATTAGTCCAATAGGGATCTTTATAAGCAGATTTATGGGCTGGAGAGTGCCTTCCCGACTCTTTTAGGAAAGTATTAATTACTTCTGATTTAACAATATAGGACAAGAAGTCTTTAGCTAATTCGGGATTTGCTGAATTATTAAAAATTACTGCTTGTTCTACCAAGAAAATATGATTCATTGGTTCCCCATTAGGTTTATTTGGCAATTCCACAATGCCTAATTTGTTGCGATAAACATCGGGATCGTTACGCAAAGCAGCAGGAATCGAAAGGGTTGCATTACTAGTAGTTAATATTTTGCGATTGAGAAATTGATGGTTATTAGCAGCATTATTCCAATCTACTGCATCTTTAGGAGT
>JASJDF010000140.1 GCA_030065715.1 Xenococcaceae cyanobacterium MO_188.B19
TATAGTTGTTTCAAATAAGAATGAAACATTTTTTCGGCTGAAAGCCTTTCATAGCAAGAAGAGATTGTCTCACTCTAAATTGAAATGACTATAACTCATCTAATTCTTATTGTCTGCTATCTGAAACATTAGACTCTATAGCGGTACTCAGTTGTAATTCTGTCATGTTGGCTCTAAGTTGAGCTTCGTATTCTTTATTGCCTGATTCAGTTGCCTTGGCTAATTCAGGATTGTAATATCAAATCACTCTAAATATGCGATAAATATAACTTGGCGATCGCCAAGTTATAAAACATTATTTCGATTACTTATTATCCATTTATTGTCGATGCTTTACGTGTAGCAAACATTTAGTGATTTGATATAATAAACTTTCATGATGGCAACAATTACATCATTAATTTTGGCTCCATTAAGCAAAATGATATATTTTCGGTTGGGCTGATTGCCAAATTAAATCAATAGGCAGATCGGGCAAGATAATTTCCTTGAGGACAAAACCCGCATCACTTTGATACTGCAAATTTCCTAGATCACTTAGTAGATTATTGATTGTAGATAAATGCAAATCACTATCAAGCCACTTATTAGTTACCTAACAAACTATTGACTAAAGTATTAGGTATAACTGAATCATCCCATTGGTCAGGTTTTTCTCCCACACGAACAATAACCAATTCTAGAGAAGGAATAATATAAACTCGCTGACGGGACGCACCATCTAAATAAATAGTATCTTGTGCCAAAAAAGGTTTAGAAGCAGTTTTGTCATAAACTCCAGGCTTCTGTTGGGTACGAGCTTGAAGCCAAATATGATAACCGTATTTAGCTTCCAAAGGAGATGGTTGAATCATTTTATCTAGCCAAGCTGAACGAACAATTTGTTTGTTGTTAACTGTACCTTGATCTAAAAATAATTGACCAATTCTTGCCCAATCTCTAGGAGTAGCAAATAAACAACAAAAAGCTTTGGCATTTCCTTGAGGGCGATCAAGCCATAGATTAGCATTGTTAGCTTGTAGCGGTTTCCAGAGATTGTTTGACAAATAGTCTGCATATCTTTTGTCTGTGGCTCTTTCTAAAACTTCACTCAGTATCTGAGTATTGGCATTGTTGTAATCAAAAGCTTGCCTTGGTTCTTGAACCGCAGGAATTTTTAAAGAGATCGCATCAACATCAGTGCCAGCAAACATTTTTACTAAATCGGAGTTGGGATTATTTGTATTGTCTTGATTGCGTAGTCCCGACTGCATATACAACAAATCCTGTATCGTAATTTTACGACGTTCATCATCAGACCATTCTTGAATGTAGTTGGCAACTGGTTCTAATTCTGATTCAATATCTCCTTGGGCAATAGCAATACCAATTAATAATGCCGTAATTGTTTTCGACATAGACATGGCATTAAAAGTGGAGCTTGGGGTAAATTCTCCCCAATATCTTTCTAAAACCAATTGTCCCTGATGTATAACCAATAAAGCAGAGGAATTACTGGCTTCAGCATAATCAGTAATCTGATTGAGGGTATCTTGATCGATGGAACTAGAAGTTTTTTGGATCAAATCATCAGGATTTCCTGCAACTGTTTCTAAAGTTTGATACCATTTCACATTAGTAATCGGGTCTTCTGGATAGGTAAGAACACGACGAATAAAAGTCCAATTTGACGCGATCGCTAATCCCCCCATAGAGGCTAATATTCCAGCGGTCAAAGTACCTATTTTGATGATTTTTTGGGAAATCAGACTCATCTTAGAACTATTCATAATTTTGCACTGACATGTTTAAGGGGATAACCTCGCTTTTTTAGCTCTATTTTCTTCGTACCAATGTGCCACATGAGGCATCCATTCCTCAAAACGAAGATATAATAGCTCACAAAATTTTTGGGCTTCTAATTGGGCATCTTTTTTCCAGCGTAAATCTAAAAGGTGCATCAAAGAACGAGAGTTACAACTCATGACAAAATGTTGTCTGGCATCAAAAGGAATTAAGCTTCTAGCGTGTTCTTCCGATAATCCTTCATTAATTCTTTGTTGATAAAGTTTACAAGCTTCTAGACACCAAGCTAAATCTTTTTGTCTTTGTGATTCTGAATAGAAATAACGCTTTCCTTGACGATTGGTGTAGTGACCTACAGGTCGTAGATAAAAGACATTTTCAATGTCTTTTATCTCGTCAACTACGTCTATTATTCTAGAACCCGTATAACGGAAAGATTGCACATCAAATGAATTATGAGTAACTAAATTATTAGCAATAAAATTATGCAAATCATGTTTTATTTCTAGATCGTAAGTTGTTTCTAATCCTGCATATTCTACAGATAAAATATCAACAAATTCTCCTCTATTACTAGAAATAACATTGTTGATAATATTATCTTGTTTATTTTGCTTAGATGTTCCCCAAGCCAGATTACTTAGACAATTATTATAGCTATTACCATCAATATGTCTAGCTTCAACTCCTGAATAATCACTTAAGGGTTGAAAATTTTCTAACACTAATCTGTGAATGTTTAATCGTTTGTTATTACCTCCAGGTCGATCTGAAAAACTAGCAAACAAATAAGTTTTAGCCTTACTTAGTTGTTTGATTTTGGGTTGAATGGTTTTTGTTGTGGGTTTGTGTTTACCACCTCTGGGCATATAAGAGCGGACTCGACCTAAACTAGATATTTCATAATAAGGATAATTTTCAATAGTTTTCCATTGTTCAAGACTTAGTTCTTCTTGAGTAAAGCTAATTTCAAATGGTTTGGTTTTTTGTCCAGTATATTTAATACGACATAGTTGAGTTTCTCTGGTAAATTCAGATACTTTTTTCCAGCCAAAATTCGTCCAAAAACGGTGATCTTTTGAGGCTTTAATAGTTTCTCCTGTGACGGTTTTTATTTCATAGACTTCTTTGATCCCATTGATGTATATATTAGAAATATTACTAGATATTACTCTATTAGTATTTGTGTCTAAAATTTGTATTTTTCTGGCAGAAATTTGACGTTTCATATAGTCTGCATCTGCTGTAGTTTGTTGATGCTTGCGACCATAGTGCCAAAGTTCTGCTAATTCTTTAATAGTAGATTTGTAGTAAGTTTCTCCTTGAGATAAAGCTGGATGAGTAAACTGTACTTCAACATCTCCTGTTAAACACATTCCGACTCTATGAGTACGTACTTGTTGCATCATAGAATGGGGAAAATACCCCACATTAAACGTTATTTGTGGGTGTTCTAAACATCCATAATGCCCTCTATTTCCTGCTAAAAGATGTTTGACAATTAATTCTCCTGCTTTAGATTCTTCAGGAAAGCGATCGCGTTTATCATAAACAAATTCTTCACTATAATCTTGGTGCATTGCTGCCCATACTGCCTGTTGAGGGTTGGGAGTGGCAATAATAGTTTCGACTCGAAATTTATCCATGTATTAGCTGTCTATTGATTGTAGAAATAGAAATGCTGGGTTTTACCCAGCTTATTTAATGGAGTTGTCAGCATTGAGGCATTTTTTTTGAACTTTCTCATCTCCTACCATAGAAGATAAGACTAGCCTAAATACGCAATGCGGTCATTTTTTGTACTGCTTCAACTATTTGTGCGGGCTGTACGATAGTCAAGCTTTCTAGTTTCCCGTTGTAAGGTGTGGGAATATCTTGAGAAGATAAGCGCAATACTGGTGCATCTAATTCATCAAATAGTTGATCGTTAATTAGGGCGACTAATTCTGCACCAATACCTCCAGTTTTCATGCACTCTTCCACCACAATGACACGGTGAGTCTTTTTCACAGAAGCAGCAATAGTTTCCATGTCAAAGGGTTTGAGGGAAATCAGATCGATAATTTCGGGGTCATAACCCTCCTTGACTAAGGTTTTAGCTGCTTGGGTGCAGTGGTGACGCATCCGAGAATAAGTCAAGATAGTAACATCTTTTCCTGGGCGGACAATTTCGGCTTTGTCTAGAGGTACAATGTATTCTTCTTCTGGTAAGTCTTCTTTCAGGTTGTAGAGTAATACGTGTTCAAAAAATAACACTGGGTTATCATCCCTGATAGCTGCTTTTAATAAACCTTTGGCATTATAAGCAGTGGAACAAGCAACAATTTTTAGTCCTGGTACAGCGTGGAAATAAGCTTCTAATCTCTGGGAATGCTCTGCCCCTAGCTGTCTTCCTACACCCCCAGGTCCCCTGATTACCATCGGGATTTTAAAGTTACCGCCAGAAGTATAGCGCAACATTCCCGCATTATTGGCGATTTGATTAAATGCTAAGAGCAAAAAGCCCATGTTCATCCCTTCAATAATAGGACGAAGCCCTGTTAAGGCTGCTCCTACTGCCATACCACAAAAACTATTTTCGGCGATCGGAGTATCTAAAACTCTTAAATCCCCATATTTTTTATAAAGATCTTTGGTAACTTTATAAGAACCACCATAATGTCCTACATCTTCCCCTAAGACAAAAACCGTATTGTCTCTTGCCATTTCTTCGTCTGTGGCTTCCCGCAGCGCGTTGAACATTAAAGTTTCTGCCATAATTTTTCTTCCATATCTGCAAAAGATCATCCTATCATTACTTTATATAGAGATAACTTATTACTTGTTACTGATAATGACTTTAGCTACTGTCAATAAGATTTTAAGTACGGAAGAAGCCCTAGATATTATTGATTCTGCTATTAAGCAATCTCAAGCAGAGGGAGTGTTTGTTAGTTTGAGTAGTAGCGAATCGGCTTTGAGTCGTTTTAGTGAAAATCAAATTAGTCAAAATATTCATAAAAATCGCTTCAATCTCACCATTACTAGCTATTTTGGTCAACGTAGTGCTTCCGCTTCTACTACAGAACTAGACCCAGATGCTATAAGTAATACTCTGCGTCGTTGTGAAGATTTAGCTCGTTTTGCGCCAGAAGATCCAGAATGGGTAGAATTATTATCTCCTCAAACCTATGAAGATCGAGAACCTGCTTTCGATCTGGCTACAGCTAATATTTCTCCCTTAACTAAAGGGGAAATGCTGGAAAAAGTTTGCACCAAAGCCAAACAACAAGGGGTTAATGGATCAGGTACTCTCAGTACTAATGTGTCCCTCAATGCTGTTGGTAATTCCTTGGGTTTAAGAGCTTGCGATCGCACTACTGAAGCCGATTTTAGTTTTACCGCCCGTATTGATAATGGTTCTAGTTGGGGCAGGAATACAGCGATCGCAATTGAACAGCTACCTTTATTAGCAACTACGGAAAAAGTCATCGAACGTGCGATCGCATCCAGCAATCCCCAGGAAATAGCCCCAGGAGACTACACTGTTATCTTTGAGCCTTCTGCTATGGCTGGTTTATTACCCTGGGTAATTTGGAATCTAGATGCTAGGGCTGCGGATGAGGGTAGATCATTTATGTCTCGTAGTGATGAAGCAGGTAAACCAGCAGGAAATAGAATTGGAGAACAGTTATTTAGTCCTCTTGTACATATAGAGCGTAATCCTAACCATCCTTTGTTACAATCGGCTCGCTTTTTTGGGAATGGTCTTCCCAATGGTAATTTAGATATCGTCAAAGATGGAATTCCCCAAACTCTCTCTTATAGTCGTTATTGGGCGCAGCAACAGCAAAAAACACCCACAGGGGGATTGTCTCCTATAGTAATGACTGGGGGAAATAAAACTATTGCCGATCTTATTAGTGAGACAGAAAAAGGAATCCTGGTAACTCGCGCTTGGTATGTACGCTATATCAACCCTCGCACCCTAGAAGTAACAGGAATGACCAGAGATGGTACTTTCTTAATTGAACAAGGTAAAATTGCCCACCCCATTAAAAATTTGCGCTTTAATCAATCTTTGCCAGAGATGCTCCACAATATAACTGATTTAAGTACTACTAAAAGATGCGGTGGCAGTGTAATTCCTGGTGGCAAAGTCAACAATTTTCACTTTAGTAGTGTGACAGATAGTATTTAATCTGTCTGTTGTACCAAACAAGTAAGCAGTCATGCACAACTACTTACAACCAAGATTATTATGATTCATTACAGCATGAGGAGTTACCATGATTGGTTTTGCTGTTAATACAACCTGACCTTTTTGGTCAACTGTCCATCCTTGAATAGGATTAAGTTGGCGAGAATTATTCTGATTTATAGCAGATGAAATAGAGGTTTTGTTATTAGAAACTACCTTATTATTATCAAACTCATCTTGATTAGTTATGCGCCAATCTTGCCAGAGATATTGTGGTGTGATGTCCCGTTCAGGAGCTAAGGGTAGACCACCACGTCCCGTTACAATATACTTGTCCCCTCTGGTCATTTTGCAAAAACTATTGCCAAATATATTGTTAGTATCTAAAACATTAGGGGTGGAATCTACTAAACTTTCAATTAGGTTAGCGTCTAAATTATTAATTTGTACTATTCCATCTAAGCCAAATTCGGAAGTAACTGTAATGTCACTGAATTGCGTTAGTTGTTCTCGAAATTGAATACCAATAACTTCTAAGGCTGTAATAAAAATACTACCTCCATTACCCCGTTCTGCATTAGCAGTAATGTCGCTGTTTTCTTCGGGATTAGCAATTAAAAAATCTGTATTAATAGTGATATTTCCCCCATTCCCATCTCCTCCCACAGAAGCAGATATATTACTTTGATTTTCTAGAATAATGTCATCTTTTACAACTAAATCAATATTGCCTCCATCACTTTGGGTTGTAGCAGCAGCTAGAGAACTATTATTTCCGATAAATAAGGATTGAGCTTGAAGATTAATATTTCCTGCTGTTCCTCTTCCTGTACTTTCTACAGTAATTTTCCCTTGATTTTCTAGGGTTAGCTCTTGGGTGATGATGTTAATACTTCCTGCGTTACCTTGATCAATAGTACTACTAGAAATAATCCCTCCATCAGTTACTTCAATGGAATCAGACACTAGGGTAACAGTGCCACCATCTCCTGTTCCTGTGATGATTTCTCCTGTTACTGGTAAAGTACGAGCTGTCGCTTCTGCTGTAATAATGCCTTCATTACTAACAATGACTTGAGGAGATGTAATATCTATATTGCCAGCATTATCAAAAGTGAGGCTGGTAGTTTCAATTACTCCGCCATTTTTGACTTCTACTAATTCAGAAGCATTTATTTTGATATTACTTCCTTGAAATAACCCTAAGACTTCTCCAGTATTAGGATTGAAATTTACAGCAGCATTCCCTACAATTCGTCCACCTTTATCAACAACTAATTTTTGAGTATTTATTTGTATCTCTTTAGTATTGCTACTTTCATTAAATCCAAAAATAGCAATACCACTTAGTCTTTGAAATAATTCGTTTTCATTGAAACGAGGATTTTGGATGTTGATTGTATCCAAGCTATTGATTGCTATATTGCCAACTGGGGTATCATCAAGAGAACTAAGAAAAATTTGAGCGTCATCAATGGTAATATTTCTACCATACAGTTGAATATTTCCTGTATTTCGCGACACACTCCTAGACACAATAAAGGATGGGACAGTATCTCCGAAATTTGGCTCAAATCTATTAGTCAGTTGAATATTTTGTCCTTGTTTGAGATCGGCATATTCTAAGATCCACTGATCGTTTATTTGAGAAAGACCAATAAAATCATCAACTGCCCCACTACCTAACTCAATTCTTCCTCCATTAGTATTAACGATAACTGCTCCTTCTAATCGAACATCGCCCCCAACTAAACCTAATGTCTTACCAGAACTTAGCACTAACCGATCAGACTGATTAACAATTGTGCCTGGTGGTTGTTCAAATGCCAAACCAATGGGTCTGGCAATAGTTAGTAAAGGTTTATCAGTAACGTTGGTAGTAGTAAACTGATTACCATCGGCAAACTGAACACTGCTGGCAGAAGTAGCTAGAAACGAACCATTGATATTCAGGCTGGCATTGGAACCGAAGATAATACCATTGGGATTAAGCAAAAATAGATCTGCATTGCCAATTACACCCAGAGTACCAAAAATGTTGGAGGGATTATTGCCTGTTACCCTACTGAAGATATGGTTAATTCCTTCGGGATTACTAAAGTTAACGGTGTTCCCTTGGTTTACATTAAATTCTTGGAAGCTGTGAAATAAATTGTTACCCCGAATCGCCCCACCATCAATTTGTTGGGTATTAGAGTTTGGAGAATTGACTTGAGAGCTTTCGTTGCCTAATGTATTGTCTGGAATGATTTGGGCTAGGCTATTGCCTACTGAGAAAATGGGACAAAAACTGATGATTATAGGAAGAAGATAAGGCAAAGATTTAGCTCGGTTCATTTCTCTCAGAGAATTAATTTCAAAATATCCTGTAGGGTGGGCAATGCCCACCCTACAATTAAATAAAACTTGGGGAAGCGAATTGCCATTCATCCCTCTACCATATCTTCAAATACTACTATAGGGCAGTCCCAACCACCCTATAAACGAGTCAACTAGCTATGACTATTAATTGAACATAGTTGAATAATTAATTAGCACAAGCAACATTCAATATAAGGATTGAAAGGACAAGGAGTACATTTTCCTGCACTCAATGAAATTTGATTGTCTAATTGGTCGCCGTACTTGATAGTAATAGTTACAGGTTCTTTAGGCTTTCCACTGGATGGACTTATTTTTTCAATAAAGCCATACATTACATCAGCTTTATTTAAGAAATCCAGAACTGCGGTTTTCAGATCTTCATCAGATACTGTCATCGGCATTGGATTTGGCATTCCAGGAAATTTCTTGGTTTCAACCGCGTTGCCCGCAAAATTAAGGGTGAGCGTCATAGGGTCAGTGCAAGGAACACCGTATTGCTGTAACATTTTCCTCATGCCAAATACTACACCTGCTTTTGCTATGGCTTCAGTCAAAATTTCTTGTGGGTTCATGAAGTTAAATGGAGTTAATCTCGACAATTATAATGTTTTCAATAAATACTTAGGTTAAGTATCCAGATTTTATGCGGATTTGGGCTGTTTTTGATATTTCTTTACAAAAATCAAGTAAATTGAGTTGTTACTACAACAAGGAATGGGATAGTCGTCATTTCCTTGGGGAGACATGGGAGACATGAGAGACAAGGTGAGTAATTGGCAATGAACCATCAACCATGAACCATGAGCAATATTGATCAAAAAGCAGATCAAATTTAGGTTATGATTTGATGTTAAATTCGGTAGTTGTATCGTTATATTTATTTTTCTTAATTTCTTATGCGTATTGCTTTATTTACAGAGACTTTTTTACCGAAAGTAGATGGGATTGTAACTCGTTTACGCCATACAATAGATCATCTTCAAAGAAATGGCGATCGCGTATTAGTATTAGCTCCTGATGGGGGTTTAAGGGAATATAAAGGAGCTAAAGTACATGGTATTCCTGGTTTACCTCTACCTCTGTATCCTGAATTAAAATTAGCTTTTCCTCCTATAGGAACCAAAGAAGTTATTGAGAAATTTAAGCCTGATTTAATTCATGTAGTAAATCCTGCCATCTTGGGATTGGGCGGAATTTACTACGCTAAAACGATGAAAATTCCCTTAGTAGCTTCCTATCATACCCACTTACCTCAATATGCCCAGCATTACGGTCTAGGAGCATTAGAAGGAGTAGTTTGGGAATTTCTCAAAGCTACTCACAACCAAGCCAAATTAAATCTCTGCACTTCAACGGCTATGGTAGATGAACTGTTAAACCACGGTATTGAAAGGGTGGATTTGTGGCAAAGAGGAGTAGATACGGAGATGTTTCAACCCGATCTAGCTTCTCAGGAAATGCGATCGCGTTTATCCCAAGGAAATCCTGATAGTCCTTTACTACTATACGTTGGTCGGGTATCGGCAGAAAAACAAATCGATCAAATTAAACCCGTTCTAGAAGCTATCCCAGAAGCCCGTCTAGCCATTGTGGGGGATGGTCCCAATCGAGAAGCCTTAGAAGCAACTTTTGCAGGCACCAACACCAATTTTGTCGGGTATTTAGAAGGTTTAGAATTAGCATCTGCTTACGCTTCAGCAGATGCTTTTATTTTCCCCTCTCGCACCGAAACTTTAGGGCTAGTACTATTGGAAGCAATGGCAGCAGGTTGTCCTGTAGTAGCAGCTAATTCTGGAGGTATTCCCGATATTGTCACTGACGGAGAAAATGGTTACTTGTTTGAAGTTGACGATCCCGATGGGGCAATTACAGCAACCAAGCGATTATTAGAAGCTACAGCAGAAAGAGAAACATTAAGAACTAATGCCCGCAAAGAAGCCGAAAAATGGGGTTGGGCTGCTGCGACCAAACACTTGCAAGGCTATTATCAAGATGTTCTTAATGCGGAATATTTAACTACTGCTGCTTAATGAGGAACGAGTAATGAGTAACGAGTAACGAGTAACGAGTAATGAGTAACGAGTAATGAGTAACGAGTAATGAGTAACGAGTAATGAGTAATGAGTAACGATTTTAGCTAAATATATCTTTGACGGCGGGATGAATAATTTCGCCTTCTTTGATGTTTAATCCTTTGTTTAAAGCGGGGTCTTTTGCTAAGGCGGATAAGCCATAATTGGCTAATTGCATAACATAGGGCAAAGTACTATTATTTAGAGCTTGAGTTGCTGTCCAGGGGACAGCACCAGGCATATTGGGAACTCCAAAATGAACTATTCCCTCTTCTATATATGTGGGTTCACTATGGGAAGTAGGGCGGAGAGTTTCGATACAACCTCCTTGATCTACTGCTACATCGACAATTACTGAACCAGGGCGCATTTGAGCAACTAAACTACGGGGTACTAGGACAGGAGCTTTTTTTCCGACTACCAATACTGCACCAATAAGTAAATCGGCATTGGGTACAACGGTTCCTATAGTTGCAGAACTACTGTAAAGCAGTTCTACTCTAGAACCAAATAAATTTTCTAGATAGCGCAGACGGTCAACATTAATATCAATAATTTGAACTTTTGCACCCATACCAATGGCAATTTTGGCTGCTTCTGTACCAACTACACCACCACCTAAAATCACTACATTGCCAGGACTTACTCCAGGAACACCCCCTAGTAAAACGCCTCTCCCTCTCTGCTGCTTCTCCAGATACCTAGCACCAAATTGTACCGACAAGCGTCCTGCAATAATACTCATGGGAGTCAACAAGGGCAGACTCCCATCATCTAATTCTACCGTTTCATAAGCGATCGCAGTGCTTTTAGATTCTATTAAAGCTTGGGTTAAATCCCGATCTGCTGCCAGATGGAGATAGGTAAACAGGAGTAATTTGGGATGCAAGTATTGATACTCGCTGGGGAGAGGTTCTTTGACTTTAATCACTAATTCCCGATCCCAAGCTGCTGCTGCACTGCTAACAATTTTTGCTCCAGCTTTTTGATATTCTTCATCTGTAAAACCAGAACCTATCCCTGCTTGGGTTTCAACAAATACCAGGTGATTACGGGATAGTGCTTGAACACTACTCGGACTTAGACCAACACGAAATTCTTGATTTTTGGTTTCTTTGGGAACACCGATTTCCATTGTTGTTTTTTTGTATGATTATAATCTACTGATTTTGATTGCGAAATTAAGCATAATTCAGACTAATCTTAAGCTATTTCTCACAAATCAATGTCATCAATTAAACAGAAGTTAAGTTCCTCAACAGGGAGTTGGGTAGCAATACTGTTCGGTTAAAAAAGTTATCTGTTGAGAAAGAGAGAGAGAAGACAAGGAAGAGAGGGAAGAGAGAGGAGTTTTTTCTATCACTTCTTCCC
>JASJDF010000141.1 GCA_030065715.1 Xenococcaceae cyanobacterium MO_188.B19
AAAAAAACTCCCTGTGCTGCAATTTGTAGCTAAATTTTTCGACATTTTGATTAATAGGATTTAAAACTTCGCTTATTCTCGATCAGTTTTTAATAATTTATTGCTCCCCAAAAAAATAATCATGCAGTTAGTAACAAGAATTTTGTTTGTTTTCTCAAGAAGTGGCAAAAAATGAAGGGAATTTGGAAACAGTCCTTATATAGAGTAACGGTATGGTTAGCTGCCGAGATTATACTTAATTGCCTTGGAATAGATAATTTAGCAGACTATAGCGAATTTGTTTTTGAGCGGAATACAATTGACTTGAATCGCAGTTATCATTTTTCCAAAACTTCAGCCAAATTTCAATTTGGCGATCAGATAGTTAAAAACTACCAGTAATGGAAAAGTGTAGTCCTGATTCTTGCAAAGTATCCCCCTGATTATCTACGTCTATTAGGGGAATTCCCCAGTCTAAACGAGCATTAAAACTATCTGCAACGTTAAAGTTCAAACCAATCCCGATAGATGCTAAAAAGTCGTTGTCAATATCACTGTCATCATTATTCCAGACAGTTCCTAAGTCGAAGAATGGAGTTAATTGAATCACGCCGTCTATCTTACGAAACCGCACTAGAGGAACTCTAACTTCCGCGGAAGCAGATAAACCATTATCCCCTAATACTAAATCTTGGCGATAACCCCTAACGCTATCAAAACCCCCAACACGGAATTGTTCTAGAGCTACTAGATCACTAGCACTAAATTGAAGATCTCCTCTCAGCAAAAATAAGAAGTCTTCGTCTAATCTTCTCACCCATTGAGACTGTCCACGCCAAGCAAAAAAGCTACTGTCTGGGGCATTATCATTAATAGTACTACCAAATATATCTATTCCGATACTAAACTGCGATCGCAGTGCAAAAACTTGTCGATCATTACGAGCAACATATTCTTGAAATAGTCTAATTGCACCTATCTTAGTTTCTCCGTCTTCTTCTGCACCACGACTCAAAGCAAAGGGAGTATCTAACAGTTTGGTTTGACTTTCTTGAAAAGAAAAATTCATCCCCATCGTAAATTCTTGATTGGGTTTTACAATCAAGGGTTGACGGAAACCCAATTCATAATAAGAAGACTCCGATTCTATATCTAAAGCATTAAACGGGTCTTCAATAATATCATTGTCACTATAACCATAAGCTAACCGTATTGTGCCATTTTTAGCATTAATAGGTATGGCATAGGAAGCGTCAATACTATTACTGCCATCGGTGTTATTGTAATCGAAACTTATCCTATCCCCAAAACCCAAAAGATTTGCGTGGGATAATCCAATTCCGCGACGGAAACTACCCACACTGGGAGAACGTTTATTATCTAAATTGGGACGAATTTTAAAAGCATCTGCCTCTTCTATTTCCACATCTAATAAGCTAGTACCAGGACTAATTCCCGCGGATAATTCAGCAGAGACGTTTTTAATTAACGGATCGAGGCGCAATAATTGCAGAGCTTCTAGTAAAGAATCTACATTAAGAGGAGAATCTGCTGCAATTTCTAAACGAGAGCGGACATAATCAGCATTGAGGCGTTTTGTTCCTGTAACGTTGATTCCTTCAAGTTTTCCTTCTAAAACTGCAATGGTAACTGTTCCGTCTTCTAATTCTTGAGGGGGAATATAAGCCCCAGAGTTGACATAGCCAGAGTCAGTATAAAGTTTAGTGATGGCAGTACGAACTTGGAATAGTTCTGATATAGAAAGAGGACGATCTTGGTATTCTGAAACTACATTTTGTATTTCTGCTTCGGAAAAAACTGTATTTCCTGTAACTTCAAAATTCTCTACAGTAATAGCAGTAGGAATATTGTCATTAGAATCAGATGTAGAAACTACATTATCAATAGTAGAGGAGTCTTCCGAATCAGACACAGTAAGTATGGATTCTGTTGATTCTGAAACCGATGCAGATTCTTGAGCTTGAATCGAGCGACAATTTACTGTACCAACTATCCATAAACAGGATAGGAGTCCCAAAGATAATTTACTGAGACAAGGAACAGATATGTTAAAAGGGGGTAGAGTACTGAAACTCAGCTCCGATATTTTAGTTTTTGGTGAAGCAACCGAATTTCCGACGATTTTTAGTTTGTTTTTTTTCAATCCTACTTCCTCAGATCGGTTCAAAGGCAATATAAGATCAATGCTGGTGATTACTTTATCAATAGAACCTTGCATACACAATAAAATAGGGGAGAAAGAGTTTCTATATTCGGAACTACTCTATGATTCCCAAAATAAGATTAAATCTAACAACATTCTCAGAGTAACAGACGACCTAACTAGAATTATTGCTAAATATTTACAAAATCCCCTTCTGTTATTGATTGTCTAAAGTCTTCATTGACAAACTAATACGCCGTAATTTTTGATCCACTTCCAAAACTTGTACTTTAACAATTTGTCCTACATGAATAATTTGTTTGGGATCTTCGACAAAATAATCTGCTAATTGTGAGATATGGACTAAGCCATCTTGATGAACCCCAATATCAACAAATGCACCAAAGTTAACTACATTGGTAACTATTCCTTCTAACTTCATCCCAATTTTTAGATCACTAATTTCAGTAATAGTATCTTGGAACGTAGCATATTGGAATTGCTCTCTAGGATCTCTGCCTGGTTTTTCTAATTCTTGGATTACGTCTTGTAGTGTCAAAATCCCTACTGTTTCTCTGACAAACTGTTTTAGATCAAGAGATTGTAACTTTTTGATCATTACTTTACGTTCTGCTTCTTTGACCTGATTGATGTCAGGGATGGCTATTTGTAACTGCTTCGTAATTTGCATTACTACTGGATAGCTTTCAGGATGAACTGCGGTATTATCTAAAGGATTATCGCCGTTACGAATTCGTAAAAAACCAGCGCATTGTTCAAAAGTTTTCGCACCTAATTTAGGGACTTTGAGCAATTCTCGGCGATTTTTAAATAATTTTTGTTGATTGCGATAGGTAACTATATTGTTGGCAATTGTGGGAGTAATTCCTGAGACGAATTGTAATAAAGTTTCTGAAGCAGTATTTAGATCCACTCCAACATAGTTAACACAACTTTCTACAGTTTCTTCCAGTTTCTTCTGGAGTAATTTTTGATCCACATCATGTTGATATTGTCCTACCCCAATGGATTTGGGATCAATTTTCACTAGTTCCGCTAGGGGATCTTGGAGTCTTCTACCAATGCTAATGGCACCTTTTACAGTGACATCTAAATCAGGAAATTCTTGGCGTGCTAGGTTACTTGCTGAATAGATCGAAGCTCCAGATTCATTGACGATTACTTTGATTGGGGGATTTTCTAAATGTTTGATTACTTCTCCGATAAAGCGATCGGTTTCCCGAGAAGCGGTACCATTACCAATAGCGATTAATTGAATTTGATATTTCTTAATTAGTTTTAATAGGATAGCTTCTGCTTCTTGTTTTTTTGCTGCTCCTGAATGGGGAAAAATAGCTTGATATTCTAAAAATTCTCCTGTCTCTGAAAGAATTGCTACTTTACAACCAGTACGAAATCCAGGATCGACTGCCATCGTGGGTTTCATTCCCCCAGGAGGTGCGAGTAAAAGATTTCTGAGATTAGTTTCAAAAGTTTTGATGGATTCCATGTCTGCATAGTTTTTGCGATCGCTACGTATTTCGCGAATTAAAGCAGGTTTCAGTAAACGATTAAAACTATCTTTGAGCATTCCACGATAAAAATCCCTGATTTCAGGATTTGAAGTATGTATTTCCTGAGATTCCAAATAAGCCATTACTTGAGCTTCATCTACTACAACATTTACTGTCAAGATTTTTTCCGCTTCTCCTCGGTATAGAGCCAAAATATTGTGGGGAGGAATTTTGCGAACACTATATTGATAATCTCGATACATCTCATATTTAGTGCTTCCTTCTGGATAATCTTTTTTGATCTGAGAAACAAAAACTCCTGTTTTGAAAAAAAACTCTCGCAGATAAGTTTTAAGATCAGCCTTGTCTGATATGGTTTCTGCTAATATGTCGGATGCTCCACCTAAAGCTTCTTGAATTGTGCTTACTCCTTTTTCTAGATCTACATATTGAGTAGCTATTTCCTTAAGAGATTTGGAAATTTGTGAAGGTGAATTTAAAGATTTAATTAATGATCCTAAAGGCTCTAACCCTTTTTCCTTTGCTATGGTGGCTTTGGTACGTCTTTTAGGTTTATAAGGAGCATAAATATCTTCTAATTCAGTTTTATCGAAACAATCAGCAATTTTAAATTTTAGTTCTTCTGTAAGTTGCTTTTGAGCAGCAATTTCCTTTAAGACGACCTCTTTTCTTTTACCTAGTTCTGTTAAATAAATATATTTATCTATGATGTTTCGCAACTGTATTTCATCCAAATTACCTGTTTTTTCTTTGCGGTAACGAGCCATGAAAGGAACACTTGCCCCCTCCAGCCATAGTTCCAAACAGTTGTTAACTTTGTACAGACTTAAAGATAAGTGTTGAGCAATGATTTCAGAAATACTAGTAATAGTCATTAAGTGAATATACGAAAAATTATTACTATTATTGTCTCACAAAAAAAATTAACCCACTGTTAAAACAATCAAAAAAAATAGATATATTTACTGAAGACAATCATATGATGTTCACAATATATTCATATTGATTTATTCAATCAATAGATTTTCTTGACAAATAGATTATTCAATCTATTTGTCTCAGTATTTTCTCAGAGTCAACTAAAAGTATTCTATTTTTTGTCTGCAAAACCAACTACAAAACTAAAGTAATGATGAAGAAATTATCCCACGCTCTAACAACTTTAGCTGCTCTTAACTTCGCTCTTTCTCCAGCTATTGCTATTGAACCTCAACCTTATCTAACAGAATCATTGCCTTTATCCCATAATCTCTCTGATGGCACAAATCCTATCCAAGACGCTACAGATACTAATTATCGTCGTTGTATCTATATAGTCTCGGCTGGCTGGCATTGGTGTTTTTCATGGGGTAGTTAAAGATTAATTGAGAATAAAAGTTAAATTTTGATTGGCTGAAGATTTTGGATAGTGAGTTTAAGTATATATACTCAAATACAAACGTTTTTTGTTCTCAGATTCAAGACTGTTTGATTATAAAAAACCAGAAACTTCAGGCTCTAAAAAGCTTTTGCTGCTATGAGAATTAATTAATTCCATAGCAGCATTTTCCCCAATAGATTTTCAATTTACTGTAATTACCAATGACAGGAATTGCATTAATCATGCTGCACTGAATACTTGGTAATGTTATTGAACTGGCTCTATGATTTGGCTATCATTATCAACAATCTGTTGATAAATTGATGATTTACTTCTAATTTAAGCTATTATTACCTAAGTATATTTTCTTAACTGTAAAAATAATGTTAGGTATCAAGAGTCAAGTTAGTCAATGTGGTTTAACCTTGTGTTTGCTAATTGCCAACTGCACTTTGACTAGTGAGAATGCCCAGGCTCAAATTGTTACTGATGGAACATTAGATAGTCAAGTAAATTTAATAGACGGACAAAACGTAATTACTGGTGGGAAGGAAGCAAGAACCAATTTGTTTCATAGCTTTGAGCAATTTTCCCCAGTTCCAGAGGCAGCTACTTATTTTAATAATAATTCCAATATTGAAAATATTTTTACTCGTGTAACAGGAAATATTCCTTCTTTTATTAATGGAACAATTCAAACTAATGATGCTAGTCTCTTCTTGTTAAATCCTTCAGGAATTATTTTTGGCGAAAATGCCAGATTAGATATTAATGGTTCTTTCTTTGCTACTAGTGCAGAATCAGTTATTTTTGCTGACGGAACTACTTTTAATACTAAAGTTAGTAATACTACACCCTTGCTTACGGTTAGTATGCCTATTGGACTACAGTATGGGGCAAATCCTGGAACTATTACTAGTAATAATATTACTGGTTCTTTAAAAGAGGGAGAAATAATTGCTTTGTTAGGAGGAGAAGTTAGCTTACAAAATACACTAATTTCTGAAGTAGCGACAGCAATAGAAATAGTAGGAGTAGGAAAAGGAGAAACAATTTGGTTTGAACATAGTAATGGTGGCTGGCAATTTGATTATAGCGATGTTGCAAAATTTGCAGATATTAACATTGGATCTAATGTGTTTCTGGATAGTGCAGGAATCCCTGTAAGTATGAATATACAGGGAAATAATATTACAATTAATTCTTCCTTTTTAATTAATACCAATAATACTGATAATGATGGAGGAAATATATCTCTAAAAGCGAGTAATTCGATTATATTGAATCAGAGTCTACTAGCTACTCAATCTAGTACATTTCCTAGTGAACCTGATTTTATACCTGTAATTGTTGAAGGAGATGGTGGGGATATTTCAATCAAAGCTAGGGAAATAATTATAACCAATGGTTCTCAAATTAACGCTAGTAATTTTAGTAAAGGGAACGGTGGCAATATTGATATAGAAGCTCAGGATTATTTAGAAATATCTGGAGTTGGTATTCTCTTGAATCCTGATCCCAATGAACCTAATGAACCGTTCAGTTTGATTTTACCCTCTTTCATAGAAGCAGGTGTTGGACCTATAGGAAGTGGCTCAGGAGGTAATATTAACATTAAATCTAACAGATTAAATATAACTGATGGAGGAAGAATTGACTCTAGAACCACTAGTATTTTTGAAACAGGTAAGGCTGGAACAATTGAAATTGAGGCTAAATCTTTGCAAATATCTGGTGTAGGAGAAGCTGCTATATTTTCAAATATATTGAATGAAAAAATATCCGAAACAATCACAGTTACGCCCTCTTCTATTGCAGTAATTGTTACACCAAGTAGCAATGCTCGCGGAGGAAATATTATTCTTAAAACTAATGAATTAAACCTGTTTAATGGAGGAAGAATAGACTCTAGTACCTTGGGTACTGGCAATGCTGGATCAATCAGTGTTGACTCTATCGATTCTATTGCTATATCAGGAAAAAATGGCGAGCTTCACAGTGGAGTTTTTGCTACATCTGGCGAAAAAGATAGCTTAATACCAACAGGGAGAAGTGGTGATATAAATATTAATACGTCTCAACTTTTGCTACAACAAGGAGGTCAAATTTCTGTTGAGGCAGAAGTAAATAGTGATGGAGGAAATATCATGATCAACACTAATAATTTAACTTTGTTGGATGATAGTAAAATTACTGCTAATGCACAAGCAGGGAATGGAGGAAATATCATGATCAACACTCAAGGCTTGTTTCCTCCTGATGCTGTAGAAAAGAAGCAAATTGATGCTAGTTCTAATTTAGGTATTGATGGAACTATTGATATTATCGCTCCTGATATTGACTCCAAAATTAATGCTAAATTACAAGAACGATCGCCGATCGCGACAGAAAAATTGATTTCCAGTAGTTGCGGTTTAAATTCCGATTTCAACGCTAATCAATTTCGCTATATTGGACGTGGTGGTATATCTCCTAGCCCTCTAACTATTATTACTGAAGACATAGTAGGAGAATTGGGGACAGTGGAATATATTCAAGAAACAAAAACTAATATTGATTTAGAAAAAAAGGGAAGCTCTGCTAATATTTCAGAAACTACCACCACAAGCATAGATTCTAACCCAATCCAAGAAGCAACAACCTGGAAGATTAACGATCGCGGTAATGTAGAGTTGGTTGCTCAGTCTCCTAATGTAGCGAGAATAAATTCTGATTGTCCTATGTCTAATTACTAATTTACATATATCTGGCTAAAACTTCGGAAGTGGCTTTTCCTGTTTTGCTCCAACTGAATAATTTAGCTCTTTCTAAACCCAAATTACTTAATTGCGATCGCGCTTGAGAATCTGTAGCCACCCATTCCATCGCGGAACTAATTGCTTCTGTATTGTAAGGATCAATAAGAATAGCAGCATCTCCTGTAACTTCTGGAAGAGAGGCTAACTGGGAAGTAATGACAGGAGTACCGCAAGCCATAGCTTCTAGTACAGGAAGACCAAATCCTTCCCAGAGAGTGGGAAAAACTAACGCGATCGCATTACTAATAATTATCGGTAAATCTGTCTCACTAATATAGTCTAAAAATTTAACCCGATGTAGGATATTTAATTCTGCTGCTTGTTGCTTTAGCAAAGGGGTAAATCTACTATCAGTAGAACCTCCAATGTAGAGATAATAATCTTTTTTATCAGCAATAGCAGCAAAAGCTGTAATTAATCTCTGTAGATTTTTATAAGGATCATGACGACCTAAATAAAGAAAATAAGACTCTGAGGAAACTGTTGGTTTAGGATAAAAAGTTTGCTCATCATAAGCGAGTAAAATTGGAGTAATTTTTTGAGGAGAAATACCATAAAAATCGGTAATATCTTTAGCAGTGGCTTCGGAATTACAAATAATATGTTGGGCTTGTTTCAGAACTAGGGGAACAACAAAACGAAAATAGTTAGTCAGAGGAGAAGTATTAACAGGAAATCTCAAAGGGATTAAATCATGACACATTACAACATAGGAACATTTACTATATAGGGGAGCTTCAGGAATGGGAGAATAAATCAGATTTGCCTTTAGTTGTTGGTAAATTTGGGGTAATTGAAATTGTGTCCATAAAAGACGATGTAAATGTCCTTTACTACCCTGTGCAGGGGTCATATTATCAGGTATTTGATAACAGGAAAAATTCTCTATACTTTTAGCTATTAGTAATGTAGGTGTCAAGTAAGACAAGTGATTAGCAACATTTATGGCATAGTTAGCAATTCCCGTTGGTTTATCAAAAACCATAGCAAGATTAAATAGCAATGAGTTAAGTTCATTGTTCATTGTTCATTGTTCATTGTTCATTGTTCATTGTTCATTGTTACTTATGACTCATTACTCGTTCATCGTATATATACAGCAAAAAACATCAGTCGGATACTTAGACTGATGTTTTTTTTCTGTTGTTTGATTTTAGATAAAATAAAAATTTAAGTTTAATCTAGCCTTGCGTATTTTAGCCAAAAGGTTTTCTACTGAATCTATTTTATGATTAATTTGATCTTCTAAGCGAGCATTTTTTTCGTGTTTTTCTTGGTGTTTTTTTAATCTTAGTAAATTACTTTTTACTTTGTTAAGTTCTTTTTCAATTTTAATTAATAGAATAATAAGTCTAGCTAGTTTGACAGTTTTTTCTTCAGCAACAACTTCTTGCTGAATCGAAGTTAAGTAATTATTGATATCTTCCATGAATTTAGTGTTGGTTTTATTATGAGTAAGAATGAAATTTAATTTTTGCTTATACTCAGTATATAGGTGAAAACATCTCTGTAGTATAAAGTTTCAATAATTATTACGAGATTCCATGTAAACATTATGTGAATAATATGGGTGAATACTCTTATCTTTTAATTTAACTCAAAATACTAATAGTTAGCAGCCAGGGAAATCCTGGATTGTTGATTTAATTGACTTTTACGATCGCTCCAAACTCCTTGGACAAATTCTAAGTAATTATCTGCATATTGTGCTTGATAACGATACCAATCCAATTCAATAGCAATCCAAAGAGAATTTAACTGAGATAGGTTTTGGCATTTTTGAATTTGACTAGCAACTGCATTTTGCCATTCTCGAAGTTGACGATAACTAATAAATTGTCCTCCTCGATCTTGACGATGGATAAAAATTACATAAGTCCAGCATTCAACCCTGATAATCAGATTTAGTGGGATATTGAGCATTTTGGCGATCGCATTTTTGGTGATGCGGAGTTTTTCTTGGGGCTGAAGCAAGTGGAATAAATAGGTCATCCTCGAATTGAATTATTTAGCTAGAATTCGGCAATTACTTAAGTACATCTATCTATGATACTCATGCCTGAGAGGATAAATACGGTACTTCAGATAAAATTTGTAATTACTCCCACTTCTGTTTTTTATCTTAAGTTCTGCTGGCGATCAGTACAATTACTGAAACAATGAAATTATAAGAAATTATCGAGTTTCAAAGTAAAAATTAATGGGTAATGAACTCTATCAACAAATTCGTGAGTTTTATGATGCTTCCAGTGGACTATGGGAAAAAGTTTGGGGCGAGCATATGCATCATGGTTATTATGGTCGAAGCGGACAATATAAGATAGAGCGAAGAGAAGCTCAAATCGATCTTATAGAAGAATTACTTCTCTGGGCGGGTGTAACGGTAGATAACCCACCTAAAAAAATTATTGATGTGGGTTGTGGTATCGGAGGAAGTACTCTTTATTTAGCAAACAAGTTTAATGCCAATGCTAAAGGGATTACCCTATCTCCTGTACAAGCATCAAGAGCCAAGGAAAGAGCTAAAGAGCAAGGGCTAGAAACACAAGTGGATTTTGAAGTAGCCAATGCTTTGAAAATGCCCTTGGAAGATAATTCCTTTGATCTAGTTTGGTCTCTAGAAAGTGGCGAACATATGCCAGATAAGACTAAGTTTTTACAGGAATGTTACCGAGTTTTACAACCAGGAGGAAAATTAATCTTAGCTACTTGGTGTCATCGAGAGACTTCTGTATTAGGAGAATTAACTACTAGTGAAATTAAGCATCTTAAAGAAATCTATCGTGTATATTGTCTTCCTTATGTAATCTCTTTGTCTGAGTATTATGCGATCGCACAATCTTGTGAGTTTAAACATATTAAAGCCGATGATTGGTCAACGCGAGTAGCTCCTTTTTGGGATGTAGTAATAGATTCTGCGTTTAATCTGGAAGCTATTACAGGTTTAGTTGAAGCGGGTTGGCAAACTATTGAATCAGCTTTATCTCTAAATCTGATGAGTCGAGGTTATAGCTGTGGGTTAATTCGCTACGGCTTGATTGGTGGGACAAAGTAGAATAATTATCCAAAAAACTTCTTTTATGCCTTTCTTAATTATCTAACCTGGGTTTGGATTCTCTTAAACCTTGATTGTTAGATTCATAAACTCATTTTTGATAAACCACAGAGAACGCAGAGAGGTCAATTGTTTAGTGTTGTTTTGTTTATTGTTGAGGTTGAGGGTGAGCGAGGTCTTATTTATTGTGTTTTATACTCTCAATTATGAGGTAACTAATATAGTTAGAAGTCTGAATTTTTTGGATCGGTATAGTTGGAGATATTTTTGGCGCAAATGCAGATGAAAATT
Organism: Xenococcaceae cyanobacterium MO_188.B19; assembly: GCA_030065715.1. Taxonomy (GTDB): domain Bacteria; phylum Cyanobacteriota; class Cyanobacteriia; order Cyanobacteriales; family Xenococcaceae; genus JASJCP01. Next base: position 11,183 of record JASJDF010000141.1, read on the forward strand.
GATCGCGTCTGTTTTTATGTTGCGGATGCTGCTAAAACCAGCAATTGGTTTATTTATTATCTTGGGTTTCAAGTTATTGCAACCTATGAAAATAAGCATACCTATACCCAAGAAATTGCTAATGGGGAGATCTATTTTGTTATTTCTTCTCCCATAAATAGTTTTAGCCCAGTAGCTCATTTTTTAGATGCTCATCCAGAGGGAATTGCCGATGTTAGTTTTTCTGTCTCTAATGTGCAATCTATTTTAGATCGGGCTGGTGAATTGGGAGTGGATATCTTAAAACCTATTGATCAACACAATAATATTAAATACGCTCGGGTTGCTGGTTGGGATTGTTTGGAACATACTTTAACTGAATATCCTGGTAATATTTCCCAATTTTATCCAGGCGTTAGAACATCAAATAATGAGTCTCAAGCAAGTTTTATTAATATCGATCATATAGTACTAAATGTTGCTAGGGGAGAATTAAATGATGCTGTGGCTTATTATCAAGGTTTATTTGATTTTCAGATTCAACAGACTTTTAAGATTCAAACTCCGAGATCGGGTTTATATAGTGAAGCTTTAATTGATAGCACTGGG
>JASJDF010000142.1 GCA_030065715.1 Xenococcaceae cyanobacterium MO_188.B19
GGCTATCCTTAATTTTGGTGATACTGCTCCACCTAATGCTTCACAAACTCGAAATAGCCAGTTTTCCGCCCCTGTAATACCTTTTGAAGTTCCAGGTGCAACTATAGAACCATTTTTTGATATACAGAATGGGGCTTTTAGTAACTATACTGGTGGATTACAAGAATTTACGGATAGTATCGCACCTTACGCTCGTCCTAATTTTGGAAGTCGTAATAACCCTTTTCAACCAGGGATAACCAGTGTTACTCCTCAATTTGATGATCCAGATAATCCATTAAGGGTAACGGGGACAGAATACGAATATAGTCTTCCAGGTTTGTTCCAATTCCCGAAAAGATTCTTAGCTCAATTAGAAGCACAAGTTACTAGTGGCAATGCTAAAATCCTTACTGACCCAACTTTGGTAGTTCAAGAAGGACAGCAAGCTACAGTTAAACTGGCACAAAATGTAATTGAAAGTGTCAAAACTGAGATTGATGGCGATAGTGGTGCTAGAACCATTACTCCTGTAATTGTAGAAGCTGGATTAGTTCTGACTGTCAATGTGGAAAGAATCGATGACAATGGGTTTATTGCTCTTTCTGTAAGTCCTACTGTTAGTTCTATTGGTGGAACTCAAAACTTCGATAGTGGTGGTGGTGCAACTAACTTACTGAATTTACTCAGTAAGAGAGAATTAAGTTCTGGTTTAATTCGTCTGCGAGATAATCAGACTTTAATATTATCAGGAATCATCCAAGATCAAGAACGGACTACGGTTTCTAAAGTACCAATTTTAGGAGATATTCCTTTACTAGGTTCTCTGTTTAGAAGTACAGATAAAACTAATGAACGAGCAGAGGTAATTGTGTTACTAACTCCCCAGGTAATAGATGAACAAGGTGGTTTTGGCTATGACTACACTCCTGGTAAAACTACCAGGGAAATGTTGCGTCGTGGTGGTTTAAAACTTCCTGGTAATCCTTAAATTTGATGTAGGGTGGACAATTTTCACCCTACTCATTTTCAATCTTTATTTGTAGTGATATCTACATTGCAAAAAAATTAACTTGTCGGAACTGATTTCATAAACTAATCTATGTTCCTGGGTAATTCTTCTCGACCATACTTAGCCTGGAAAATATTTAAGATATTCTGGTTTACCTATACCTTTAAAGGGATTTAATGTAGTAGCTTCAACCAAATTTAATATTCGGTCACTTATTTTTTTGTCTTTTTTAAACCACCAGCGTAAATCACTTCTAAATTAACTATCAAAGACAATGGCTCTATTCGTCAACAGTTAACTCCTGAAGCAGTTGTTCAAGACTTTGAGATTCTACTTTTATATCTCTTAATGCTTCTGCCCTTTCCATTGCAGCAAATAGTTTCTTAGCATTAGCAGGTGATTTTAATAGGTGTAGGGTTTCTATCATACTGGAGAGTTCTGAAGTTGCTAAGATTGCTACATCTTCTTTTCCTGACCTACTTACAATAATAACTCCTCGGTCTTCTATTGCTTCATCCAGTATTGAAGCCAAGTTTTGACGCAAATTAGTGTAATTGGTTTGTTTGGCTAGCATAATTGTAAGTACTTATTTCTGTACTAGCATATTGTACTTAATATATTAGCTTTGTTTTACTTTTATTAGCCAAATCTACCACTGATATAATCTTTAGTTTATTTTTTGTCTGGTTTCTCAAGAACACTATTGTTCTTAGCTATTAGTAATTCCTAAGTTCTATTGTATGGTTGATAACCAATCAAAGTTTATCAAACGATGATCGACGGTAGCTAAAACAAGATTATAGCTAATGGCAGAAGCAGCAATAAATCGGTCTGCTGGATCTTGATGAGACAATTTCATTTGACGAGATAGCATAGCAATTTCGTGAGTCAAACGAGCCTCTTTAACATTCAAAATTCGTAGATATCTTTTAACCCAAGTAATTGCTTCACAATTGAATTCTATTCTACCCTTTTCAGCGAGGATCAAAGTTTCCCAAACGCTAATAGGCGAAAGCCATAGTTCGTTTTTTTCAGATGCAATTATTGTTTGCAAGTTTGTAGATAGTTTATTGTCTCCAAGTAAATACCATAACCAAATATGGGTATCCATTAGCACTTTCAACTCAGTATCTCCCATTCTGAAAGTTCAACTACGGGAGTAATTACATCTCCAATGATTTTGCCAGTTTTTTTAGCCACTCCAAATTCTGCTCTAGTTTGAGTATCTCTAATTGGATTAACCACTACTAATGGTTGTCCATTACGGGTAATTGTTAGTCCTTCTCCAGTTCGGTTTACTTCATCAAGTAAGCGAAGACATTGAGCTTTGAACTTAGAAATTTGAATTTCCTTCATCCTATTGAACTTAATTTATATCTTTAGTATCGATTATATCATTAATAGACTATAGTTACTTACTATGGTCATTTACTTGAAATGATTGCTGTTGTCCAATGTTATGGACTCGTAACTGAAGTATCTTAGTGAAAGATAATTATCGACAAGTAAACTTAGGGTTAAGATTAGGTAATATGAATTTTTAGAAGCAATAAGTAACTGAATAGGGATCGAGAATTGAGGACTCAAAAAACAAAATACTTTTTAATGCTTAAGATATTATATCAAAATAAATTTAAACTTATTTAGCTACTTTTGAGAAACTGTAGAATCTAGCATTTTTAATAGTCAGGTATTGAAATATAAATCTAAATGTAGTATTTTTTGCTTTTTATGAGCCATACAATTAGGGATTAGTTGATTGGGAAATTGTAGATAGTTACTACCTGCGAGAACTGGTATTATTTCCCAAACACCAACCTAAAAAGGCTAATCCTAGATAGCCAAGAATAATCCAACTCAAAGACCCTAAAGATTCAACAATACGAATAGGTATAAAAACCAAAATTGAAGTTAATATCTGATTGCCCAATAAGAGAATTATTGAAATAAAGAAAAAAAGCATCTAATCTTAAATATCTCCTGCTAAACATTTATCAGACTTTAACTGTAACGAAACTTAGTTACAAAATTATACCAATTATCAACATTAATCAGAGACTCAGTCTTGCTAGAAGATAACAAACAAGTTCAATAGATAATAATTGGAGGAAGGGGAATTATGAGATTCATAGCAATGATTGGAGCCAGTTTATTAGTGAGAAGTATCTGTATCAACAAGTGATTTAAATGGGTGACAGTTAGTCTATTAGCTTTTACACAACAAGATCAATTACAATTGCTTACATAAGCAGTCTCACCAGCTTGTGTAGCCAATAGCAAAAAAATAGTATAAGCTTTCTCTAGTGGGGCTTTGGCAGAGAGGATATAAAAGAGTGAAACCGACAAATCATAGTAATTCTTCTTTAGATTTACTGGCTCAGATCGAGCAAAAAGGGCAAAAGCAACACAAAAAGCTAAAATGGCTGAGTTTGGGACTTGGTTTATTAGTCGGAATGGGCAGTAGTGCTGGTGGCTTATTTTGGTTGCAGAAGAAGATTACAGCAACAATTCCTGAGTCGGTTTCAGATGTGGTAACTTATGTTCGCCCCAACACAGTCACGATTAAAGCCATAGATGGCACAATAATCAAGCAAATTGGCGCAGTCAGCCACGAAAAAATAAAATTGGATGAAATACCTCCCATAGTTCATCAAGCTTTTGTTGCTAGTGAAGATAAAAGATTCTATCAACATAGTGGGGTGGATTTTCAAGGCGTCCTTCGTGCTGCTTGGTCAAATTTAAAGGCTGGAGGAGTAGTAGAAGGAGGAAGCACTATTACTCAACAGCTATCCCGTATTGTTTATTTAGATCAAGAAAAAAGTATCTGGCGCAAGCTTAAAGAAATGGAGATAGCACGTCAGATCGAGCAAAATCTAGGGAAAAAAGAAATACTAGAAACCTATTTGAATCTAGTTTATTTAGGTTCTGGCTCTTATGGAGTACAAGATGCTGCTTGGGTGTATTTTGGCAAAACTGCTGAGAATCTGACAGTAGCCGAAATTGCAACTCTAGTGGGAATTGTTCCAGCACCCAGTATCTATTCTCCTCTAAGCAATCCTGACTTGGCTCTAAAGCAGAGAAATACTGTGTTAAAGCGGATGGAAGAAATTGGTTATATTACTCCTGAAGTTGCCCAAGCTGCGATCGCGTCTCCTATTGTTACCAACCCCAAGCAACCCAAACGGTTACAGCGTCAGGCACAGTATTTTACTAACTACATTGAAGAAGAATTACCCAAATATATTTCAGAAGAAGCTCTTCAAGCAGGGGGGATTGTAGTTGAAACTACTATTGATTTAAGGTGGCAAGCAGCAGCAGAAAAAACCGTAATCTCAGCTTTGGATAGTTATGGGAAATGGCAAAAATTTCAGCAAGCTTCTTTAGTCGCTCTCGATTCTCGCACCGGAGGAATCAAAGCTATGGTGGGAGGACGAGATTTTGGGGATAATCAATACAATCGAGTTACTCAAGCTCAACGCCAACCAGGTTCAACTTTTAAAACTTTTGTTTATACAGCAGCGCTCGCAGCAGGTTTTTCTCCCTATAAAACTTATCTTGATGCAGAATTGTTCGTTGATGGTTATCAGCCCAGAAACTACAAAGAAAAGTACCGAGAAACTAATGTTTCTCTCTACAATGCCCTGACTAGTTCCATTAACACTATAGCGTTGCAAACTAGCCTGGATGTAGGATGGAATCCGATTATTAAAATAGCTCACAATATGGGCATTGAATCGGAAATGCAGCCTACCTACTCCCTGGCTTTGGGTTCTTGGGAGGTTAACTTATTAGAACTTACCAATGCTTATGCCACTCTCGCAAATAAAGGAGTTTATGAAAAAGCTCATGGCATCACTAAAATAAGCGATCGCCATGGAGAAGTGATTTACGAAGCTGATTTCCCTTCAGTTAAAGCTATTGAAACTGATACCGCAGCCATGATGACTTGGATGTTACAAGGAGTGGTGCGCTCAGGAACAGGAATACCAGCTCAAATTGGCAGACCCTCAGCAGGTAAAACAGGTACCTCTGATGAAGCTAGGGATCTCTGGTATGTAGGTTATATACCCCAAGTAACCACGGGAGTTTGGCTTGGTAATGACGACAATAAACCCACCAAAGGAACTAGCGGTGCAGCAGCTCAAATGTGGCGTAAATTTATGCTAGAAGTAGTTAAAGATATACCAGTAGAGGGTTTTCCTGCCCGTCCCCGATTGACAGGGAGAAAAGCTGCGATCGCACTAGAACCAGTAAAACCCAAACGCAAGTATTACATCCGCAAAGCGAAACCCAAAGCAAAACCCCGCTATGTTCGGAGTCGTCGCAAATATTATCCTTCAAGGAGAAAAAAACGAACCTCTCCTACAACATCTGCTAACCGTTCAAAACCCCTATCTCCCAAAACTTCTCCCGTGGCAAATCCTGCATCATCTTCCACTTCTCCTACATTTAGTAAACCCATAAAAAGTACCCCAGCTACTAAAAAACCAGAGAGAGACTGGGTAAAAGAAAGATTAGGCAGACAATAACTTTTTGGGTAAGTCGTCGTTAATTGGTTAAAAAAGACAAGGGGATAAGGGAGAAATCGATATTACGCCGAATACCAACAATTCTCAAAAATAAGCTTCTAGAAGTTACCAATAATTAATTTAGTAATGCTAAGTGATAAGAGACAAATCATCAATAGACTTGTTACAAAAACAACTTTTAAGATCAAAAGTTAACTACTTAATCCCTCTTTTGTTATTTTAAGGTGTAAACTTAATTTTTCGTAGGCTGAGATGAGGCAAAATCGTCAAAAATACCTTTAGTGACAAAAGAGGGATAAGCATAATTATTTACACATTAAATACTCCCTATTCGGATGGGTTGCGAATCTTAAAACTACTCATTACTCGTTACAAATATTATTTACTTCGTCTTGTACAGAAGGGTTGGAGAGATTATCTTGGATAGTAGAGTCAATTTCAGTACTATCAAGGGCTACGGTTACAGTTCTTATATCATAGTAACCACCAACACCCCCACCACCATCATCATCATCACCAGTACTAGCACTAACATAGTAGGTTTCGTCCTTGGTATAAGTATATTCTCCAAAACCGTTCGACTGCAAAGGATTCCCTATTGCTGTTTCATCCGAGATAGTTGAAATAACGACAGAACAAATAGTGTTTTGGATTTTAGATACATCTGTATCACTGAAAGTAGTTTCAATTTCTTGTGCAACAGCCATTTGGAAAAAACTGCCTCCAAATTGAGAAAGACTGCCTGCAAATGCTAAGGCGAAGATTAGTTTGTTCATGTGTATGTACCTAAAATTTATGATGATTAAAAGATTAATAAGAGGGAAGATGGATAAGATGTGATTGAGTAATTAATTAATCAACTAAGAGATAGAAAATCTTGCTAGACTACTAATTTTTTTGCATTGCAAGTGTTAGCTGATATGCAATAATTACCATTAGCACAATAATTTTTCCATCAAATTGCTTAAGTAAGTTTAGAGCCTGATTTTGAATAGATTCAGAAAGAAAATTAACATCTATATTATTTACAGGAAAGGTATTATTTAGTCTATACCTTAAATAATTTAGCCAAAAAGTGAACCAATGATTGATTACTACTTTTAGGAGTTTTCATGAACTAAGTCAAAACTATTAGGGGTAATTAATTAATTGTATTATGGCAATTATTAAAGCAATATAGGTAAATAAGCGATAAAGTTTTTAATAAATATCATTAAACTTGAATTAAGAATTTTAGACTAATAAACCTAAGTTCTAAGAGTATTTTCTAGTATTTAAAAATACTTGATAATTCAATAAACAATATTCCGTATTTATACTTAAAATAAATTAACTCAAGTTGCTAGTTACTACTATAAAATGTAGTTCTATTGATAGATAGAGCTGAAAGAATTATATAATATTATATCTAAACCCAATAGTTTAAATACGTAAAAAAGACTTTTGTTTTTTTAGAAAAATTTGAGCACAATTTCTACCAGGCATTCCTGATATAGAACCCCCTGGATGAGTCCCTGCACCAGTGAGATATAAGTTTTTAATGGGGGTAGTATAGTTAGCAATTTCTGGAAGCGGGCGTAAAAAAATCATTTGGTCTAAAGTCATATCCAAATGATAGTAATTACCTTTATAGGAGCCCAGTCTTTCCCCTAATTCAGCAGGACTTTCTACCCGACGAGCAATGATACTATCTTTAAGATTGGGTGCATATTCATTGAGTTTGTTTAAAACATTATCAGCAACACTATTTTTTAAATCTTCTGTCCAACCTGTACCATTTAAACCCGTTCCTTCTTTACCAGCTATTTGATAAGGAGCAAAAAATTCAATCCATAAAGTATGTTTGCCTTCTGGGGCAAGAGTGGGGTCTAACACCGAGGGAATATCTAAATACATGGAAGGATCACTATCGGGAATATGTCCCATGTTTGCCAAACTATGAGCCTGTTCTACATGAGCTACCGAATCAGCAATTAAGATTGTGCCAATTAAATGATCTACATTGTTTTGATCATAAGCAGTAAACTTCGGCAACTCTGAAAGGGCGCAGTCAATTTTTAAGATAGTTTCATTATTATTTACGATTCTGCGTTCTACCCGATTTCTTAACTTATAATCTACAGCTTTTTCAGGTACTAATTGTAAGAATAATCTTTGTACATCAATGTTAGAAATAATACCTTTTTTTGCTCGATATTCTTGATTATTGGCAACTCTTACTCCTACCGCTTTATTATCATCAATTAATACTTCTTTGACCATTTGTTCAGTAAGAATTTTGCCCCCTAAACTGGTAACTAACTTAACCAAAGCTTGAGTTAAGGCTCCTGTTCCGCCTTTGGGACGAGCCATTCCTGGATCATGGCGCATTGCCAACATCATTAAACCTGCGGTAATGCCTTTTTGAGAAGGAGGTGCACCTATTTCCGCTGCGAGTCTGGCTAATGGTGCTTTAACTATTTCTGTATCAAACCATTCATTGATTAAATCTTCGGGAGAAGTAATCATGTTGCGGATAAAATCTAAGAGTTTATTTTTGGAACCTGCTACTTTAAAAACATCTAAGAGATTTTGCTTGCCATAATTACCCAGAATGTCTAATACTGATTGAGGAGGAGCATTAAACCAAGGTGCGATCGCGTTCATTAATTTTGACCAATAGTCGATAAACTCTACATATCTATCAGCATCTTTGACACTATATTGCGCGATCGCAGCATGAGTCTTTTCTACGGATTTATGTGCCAAAAAATATTTGCCGTCGAGATGGGGACAAAAAGTATGAGGATCACAGTGGAGATACTCCAAACCATATTTAGCTAGTTGCAACTCTTCAATCACAGGAGTATGAAAAATAAATTCATGGTCGATCGCACACAAGTTAAACTTAAATCCTGGAGCTTCTGGGATGGCTTCTTCGGTTGTAGCAGCACCACCAGGTACAGGACGTTTTTCTAACAATAAAACTGAATATCCTGCTTTGAGTAGATAGGCTGCACACACTAGCCCATTGTGTCCTGCACCAATAATAATTACATCATAAGTATTGATTGTAATAGGTTGACTCATTCCGTTCATTTTTTACTAACATTTGCTAACAAAAAGAAAAATTCCTGCTTCGTCTAAGAGTGTCGGCACTTGCTTATCCACAGGCTTGAGTTTGGCGGTGACTCCACCTACTTAAATTTATGCTAGCGTTCCAGTCTCTATCGAGAAAAGAACCACAGCTAATACAAAGAAACCATCTATCCGATAGTTTCAGATTTTTCTTGTACCAACTGCAATTAGAGCAAGTCTTACTTGATGGGAAAAATCTCTCAGCAACGATTAGCTGACTCCCATAAAGCTGGCATTTGTACTCTAACTGCCTTCTAAATTCATAAAAACCCATGTCAGCAATAGCTTTAGCTAGTTTGTGATTTTGCAACATTCCCGACACATTTAAATTCTCTATAATCACCTGGCTGTGGTTCTTAGCCAAATAATTAGTGATTTTGTGCAATGTATCTTTACGGATGTTGGCTATTCTCCGATGTAGCTTAGCTATTTTGATTTTGGCTTTCTTCCAATTGGCTGAACCAATTACTTTGTTACGATTACACCATTGCAATTTAGCTAACTTTTTCTGGTATTTCTTATAGCTTTTTGCTCCTTCAAAGACAATTCCTGTACTGAGATAGGCGAGGGTTTTCACCCCCAGATCTACTCCTACTTTATCTATTGTTTTGGGTGTATCCTGGGGTTCGATTTCTACTTTAAAACTGACATACCAGCTATCAGCTTGACGAGAAATAGTTACATTTTTAGGTTTGTAGCCATGAGGCAATCTTTCAAAGGTACGCAGTACGCCAATCTTGGGAACTTGAATTTTGTAGTGGTCTACTACTTTGAGGGTGCCATCAAGGGTAAAGCTATCGTTTCGTCCTTTTTTCTTAAAGCGAGGTGGCTTTTTTTTCTTCTTAAAACAATCATCCCAAGCTGTTCTCAGATGCCTCAGCGCATACTGAGGAGCACATTTAGAACTCTCGTAATACCAAGGGTACTGAGGTTTAACCATTGCTACTAGCCACTTGTGTAAATCGATGGCAGAAGGAAACTTGATTTTCGCTTCTGGATTATCTCGATTGTGGTCTAGTATCTGCTTGGTCAAACCCAGTCCCCAATTATACGCATGACGAGTAACACCAGTGTGTTTGGCTAACATTGTTCGCTGCTTATTGTTTAACTTGAGTTCTGTCTTGAATCCGAGTAGCATCAGATTATTGTACAGCAATATTACGGTTAGCGTTAGTTAGTGTTTAAGGAACTGTTAATCAGCCTCTTATCCCAAAATTTTAATAGCTACAGGCAAGACTACACTTTACCAAATTGCGGGAAAATATCGAACCCAATATTAAAGGAGCAAACAATTAATTGTTTGCCCCCCCATAAACTCCTAGATTTTAGATTCTGAATCAGGATTTATTACTTAGCATTCCACGTCAAATCACTAATTCCGATACTTTGTGAGTTAGGGTCGAAATTGCGATATTCTACAACAAAAGAATCGCCACTACTGCTTCCTTTTGTTTGCCATATTAGTGCAATCTGGTCTGTAAGACTGCCTAATTTGGCATCTCCAATTTGAAGACGGGGTGGTTGATTAACAGTAAACGCCATAATTAATTAAAAATTAGATGTAAATCTATATTATTTCTAAGTGTATTTTCCCTCAGTATATATACCATATAAATAGTAAAAATCTGGTAATTTTATTGTAGAATGAACAGTTTTTATAGTATGTTTTCGCATTGCTTGTTATTCCGAGCAAAACTTCAAATATTGCTTTTGCCAAGAACTTTTCAAGCAATCATTTAGAATAGTTTTTTACCAATGTCAACCAAGATACTATAAGGTTTTTGGTTATGATCACTGATAAGAAAAGTCCATTTATCAGACTCGTAAAAATTGCTGGTGTAATAAAAAAAATTAGAATAAATGGTTCAATTTTTTGAAAAAAAGGGAACTATAAAGATAACGTAAATAAGCTTCATTTTTTATGAAGTATTAATGAAGCAATTGATTCTGAAACACATTTTTTGTGAGTGTGTCTTAGTTCGGGTCTGCCAACTAAGATAGACCGTTATTTTAAAGTCCCTGGAATTCTTAACTAAGACCAAATGACTCAAAAATTAAACTGCGTAGAATTATTAAGAAAAACTTCAAGCTCTCACAAGAATGGCTGTTGGCAAATTTCTGGACAAGGCATTACTTGGAAAATTTATTTAGAACAAGGTCAGTTAAAGGGTGCAGCAAATTCAATCCGACTTTCTATTGCGCTGGATTATCACCTTCGGAAATTAGGTTTTTCCAAAATTCCCAGTCTGATCAAATCAATACCAGCCTCAGGAATAGAAATTAATAATCAAGTGGGAGACGATTGGTTAGAAAAAGGCTCTTGGATTCCCTGTTTATCTTGGTTAGTTAATCACGATCATCTGACGATAGCTGAAACAGATCAAATTTTGATGAGTCTAACGGAAGAAGCATTAGAAACTTGTCTGTGGTTAGGCGAAGGACAATCGACATGGCTAAAAGATTGTAGTCTTTCTGAACAAGTCACACAAGCAGGATTTATGAGTCACAAAGTTGACTTAATTCCCTTATTACAAAAATTTCAAGAACGTCTAGAAAAATGGCAGCAATTAAAATCAATAATTAATTCTCCCTATCAGCGTCTTTTCTTGAATAAACAACAGAATAACAATCAAACTCCTGCTCCTATTATTGCGAAACTAGCCAAGTTTTTAAAAGGCTTGAGCTTTCGCGAATTAGGGATTATTCTTAATCAAGAAGATTTAAAAGTAGCTCATCTACTGGCACCCTATATTGGAAATGGTGTAATAAATCTTGAAACTCCACAATTTCCTTTTAAATTATTACCCAATATTCCTAGCAAAGTTATTAAGAATAAAAGGGTACAAGTTTCTAGTTCGTCATCTGCAAAACAAGAACAAGAAAATAATGGCAATATAGTAATTAATTCTCAACCGAGATTTAAAATTGCGTGTATAGATGATAGTCCAATTATTTTAAGTCAAATGCAGCGATTTTTAGGAGAAAATCGTTTTGAGATAATTATGATTGAAGACCCTATAGAAGCAGCATCTATATTATTTAAAATTAAACCTAATTTAACAGGGTAAACGCATCTTATTTTAGTTAACAAAACATTCAATTAATGTATTATATTTTTGGAGATTTAATAATAATATAAAATACTAAATATAGCTCTAATCAAGTTAATTATTGACCATAATATATACAATAATCTATGTAATTATTTCTAATAATTACTCAATCAATTGAAAA
>JASJDF010000143.1 GCA_030065715.1 Xenococcaceae cyanobacterium MO_188.B19
CCTAAACGCTTGGGGAGATCGAGCCTCTATTTTGGTTGGTAGTAATACCTGTCAAGGTAAGCTTAGTCAGTGAACCAAGAATCCCCTAGATTCCTTGATTAGCCGTTCAGGCTAATATCTATGGGGAGTGTCAACAGCTAACCAACCCACTAATCCCATTCTAGACTCCGAAGATATGGACATCCTACTTCTGCCAAAATGGCAACATCTCTCTCAGAGTTATTTTTAGCATTAATTAATAAATGGTTAATTGTAATCGTTGGAACCATTTGCTAAATAAAGGAGGAAAATCATAGGAGATATTGGATTTAATATTATTAAAAATGTCAATTTTAATAAAGTAGTTAATCTTGAGATTAAGAAAAACGTTCAGGTCAAGGGAGATATCAACGATCTCTTGGCTACTGCTGAAGTTGATGCTCACTATCCTCGATCCATAAACTTGGTTCAGCAAAGTCCCATGGAATAAACTTAGAACCCACATCCAGCAGACCCACAAATGAAACACATCTGAGCATTATCTTTAATAAATTGAAATTGAGATGGGCTCTTAATAGTTGCATTTTGCTTTTGTTCAACTAATCGGTGAAACGATAAAACAATTAACCTTAAATTAAATGGAGCAAGAATATGGCTTTAGCGCAATTAAATCTGGAAAATTTGGATGGTAATAATGGCTTTATTATTCCTGGAATTGATCAATTTGATAATTTAGGCAGATCAGTAAGTAATGCGGGGGATATAAATGGGGATGGTATAGAAGATTTTATTGTTGGCGCACCCTATGCTGATGCAGGATACTATTCTTACTCTAATGAAGGAGAAGCTTATGTCGTTTTTGGTACAAGTGAGGGATTTGATGCGGAGTTAGACTTAACCACTCTCGATGGGAGTAATGGGTTTATCGTCTCTGGAATTGATCCAGATGGTAATTTAGGAAGTTCCGTTAGTAGTGTAGGAGATATTAATGGCGATGGTATCGATGACCTGATTCTTGGTGCGTCAGGAGCAGGAGAGATTATTTATGACTATGGGTTTGAGTATAGTGATCGCCGAGGTGAAGCCTATGTCATCTTTGGCAAAACTGAGAGTTTTGAGGCTGAATTAGATTTAAACACTCTTAACGGAAATAATGGCTTTACTGTTTCTGGACTGGATCAATTTGATAATTTAGGAAGAGCAGTTAGTAGTGCAGGGGATATTAATGGGGATGGGATCGATGACATCATTATTGGTACACCTTATGCTGATACAGCATACTCTTCTGACTTTGATGCAGGAAAAGCTTATGTAGTCTTTGGTACAACTAAAGAATTTAATCCCGAATTTGATCTAACTACTCTTGATGGGACTAATGGTTTTATTATCCCTGGACTGGATCAAGGTGATAATTTAGGAAGAGCAGTTAGTAGTGCAGGGGATATCAATGGGGATGGTATCGACGACCTCATTATTGGCTCTAATGCAGGAAGTTATTCTTACTCTAGTGAAGGAGAAGCCTATGTAGTCTTCGGAAAAACCAGTGGTTTTGCTGCCGAGTTAGATTTAACCACTCTCAATGGCAATAATGGTTTTATTATCCCTGGACTGGAGCGATTTGATAACTTAGGAAGGTCTGTGAGTAGTGCAGGAGATATCAATGGGGATGGTATCGACGACCTCATTATTGGCGCACCTTACGCTGATACTGGATACTATTCCTATTCTGATCAAGGGGAAGCCTATGTCGTTTTTGGCACAAGTGAGGGATTTGATGCCGAATTAAACTTAAATACCCTTAATGGTACTAATGGGTTTACTATTTCTGGACTGGATCAATTTGATAATTTAGGAAGAGCAGTTAGTAGTGCAGGAGACTTTAATGGTGATGGTTTCGACGATCTGCTGGTAAGTGCGCCCAATGCAGGTAGTAATAATCCCTATGGTGGTTCTAATGGAGAAGGAGAAGTTTATATCCTATTTGGTAGCAGCGATGGTTTTGGTGCTGATATTGACTTAAACGCCCTAGATGCAGATGATGGATTTATTATCAGAGGTCTTGATAACTTTGACAACTTGGGTGTTTCTGTTAGCAGTGCTGGAGATGTGAATGGGGATGGTTTAGATGATATCCTCGTCGGTGCACCCAATGCAGGTTCTACATCTTCCTATTCTAGTGAAGGGGAAGCTTATATTATCTTTGGCTTTGCACCTGTGGAATTAACGGGGACAGCAGGGGATGATCTCCTCACTGGCAGTCCAGGAGCAGATTTTCTTTCTGGGTTAGGTGGAAATGACACCCTAGAAGGATTAGGCGGAGATGATAACATCCTGGGTGGAAGCGGGAATGATAGCATTTTAGCTGGTGGAGGTGATGATATTGTCCAAGGTGGTACAGGAGCAGATAACTTATCAGGAGAAGATGGTCAAGATATTCTTGTCGGAGATACAGGCAATGACACTATTTCTGGAGGAGGAGGAAAAGATGCTCTGAGTGGGGGAGATGATGATGATAGTTTATTAGGTAATGGCGGTAAAGATACCCTTAACGGAGATGATGGAATTGATACCTTGAGAGGAGGCGGTGGTGATGATTTACTTCGTGGTGGCAGCGAAGGCGATCGCCTTTTCGGTCAAAGGGGTAATGATACTATTGATGGCAATAGTGGATTTGACATCTTGAGAGGCGGTTCTGGCAATGACTTGCTCAATGGTGGTAGTGGACGCGATCGCCTTTTCGGTCAAGCTGAAGATGATATCCTCAATGGAGAAAGTGGCTCTGACTATCTTGTCGGAGGTAGAGGAAACGATTTCATTGATGGTGGGGAAGAAGATGATTTCATTATCGGTGTTGACATTGAAGGTTCTAACCTAACTCCTGGTTCAGGAGAAATTGACACCCTAACTGGAGCCGAAGGTTCAGATACTTTTGTCTTAGGTGATGCTGATACTGTCTACTACAGTGATGGTAATAACGTCACCGCAGGAGATTCTGACTTTGCTCTAATTAAAGATTTTGATCCTACTGAAGATCGAATTCAACTCAATGGTTCAGCCGAATTTTACACTCTAGATTTATTCACCACCAATAGTGGTTCGATCAATGCGAAATTAATTTTCGATCCTGGCATTATTGCTGCTGGGGAAGTAATTGCCCTAATCGAAAATGTTTCTCCTGAGTTGAGTTTAGATGACCCTGGTTTTGAATTCGTCTAGAGCAAATTGTAAAAGCCTTTAGTGATCAAGCTTAAATTAATCAACAGTGGATTTAGTCTACTGTTGATTTGATCTTAATCCCAAAATTAACAGTTGAATTATGTTGATAAATGCTCAATGTTCAATGTTCAATGTTCAATGAAATGACCCAAGTTAATTCTCCTCAAAAACCATCTCTAGAAATTAAAGCCTCTCCCCAACTTCCTCATTGGTTGACAGAACAAAAAGTCAGCTTGGCTTTCACCACTTATCAAGCAGGAAAAATCTTTTTCATTGGATTGCAATCTGATGGACGTTTATCGATTTTTGAGCGAACTTTCAACCGTTGTATGGGTCTTTGGGCTACTCCCCAAACTATTTGGTTAAGCTCTCTATATCAACTGTGGCGATTTGAAAATGCCCTTGAACCCAATCAGCTACACGAAGGTTACGATCGCCTGTACATTCCTCAGATGGGCTACACTACGGGGAATCTGGATATTCATGATGTAGTCATTGACAAAGATGAGAGAGTAATTTTTGTCAATACCTTATTTAGTTGTTTAGGGACTGTTAGCGAGACTCACAGTTTTATCCCTTTGTGGAAACCCAAATTTATTTCTCAGTTAGCTCCTCAAGATCGATGTCATCTCAATGGTTTAGCATTAGAAAATGGCTTGCCTCGTTATGTAACTCTAGTAGGTCAAACTGATACACCCGATGGTTGGCGGGAAACGAGAAAGAATGGCGGTTGCGTGATCGATGTTACCAATGATGAGATAGTTGCTACTGGCTTATCTATGCCCCATTCTCCCAGAGTGTATCAAAATAATCTTTGGTTGCATAATTCTGGAACAGGCTATTTTGGGAAAGTGGATATTCACACTGGTAAGTTTGAGCCAGTCACTTTTTGTCCTGGATATCTGCGAGGGTTAGCTTTTATTAATGATTATGCAGTAGTCGGAATTTCTAAACCTAGGGAAAATAAAACTTTTTCTAATCTAGCTCTTGATGATAATTTAGCAGCAAGAAAAACTGATCCATACTGTGGATTATTAGTAATTGATCTGAAAAATGGTGAAATTGTTCATTCTTTACTTATTGATGGCATAGTTAGTGAATTATATGATGTAGCAATTTTACCAGGGGTAAAACGTCCCATGAATCTAGGTTTTAAATCTTCAGAAATTCGCCAAATGATTAATGTGGGTTCTGGAAAAAGTTTATTCCCAAAATAGGAATATCGATTCAAAATATAGAGCAATTCGGATTTTAACAAGATAAAGTTAAGTACCTAGGCAGAAAGCACAGAAACTGAATATCTGTGCTAACTTATGGACAAGTGTTAGATTAACGGTTGGCTTGAGACTTTACTGGTGTACACCTACAACCGCAGGACAATTGGTTGCTTCAGTAGAATTGATTGCTACTGAACTACCGCTTAGATAAAAGTGTTCTGTTTCTATTCCTTGATAGGTACGCTTAGTCAATTGCCAACCTTTATTTAAAAAGATTTTGAGCGAACCTTCGGTAATACCGTTAGTTTTTCCAATGTATAGTCTAGGTACTTTAGGATTGCGATGAATTCCGACCAAATGCAATTCCCCATCTTCTTCTACAATATCAATTAGATAGTCCATGCCAATATCTTCTTGATCTAAACGAATTGAGTAGCCGTTACTGTCCGTACTGCGTTTGCAGACATAGGTAAAATCAAACTCAAGTAAAAGAGGATCGATTACCACGGGATTACTACCATACTCACTCCAACACCGTCTTTGATCGGGAATTTGCTCAACCAGCATCAGAGTATAACCATGACGAAAAGGAGTAGCAATGATTGCCACATTATCTTCCTCGATATTTTTTTCGCCAAAATTAACTGCATTAATAGGCTGAAACGAAGTTAAACTAATCGCACTAACTATGGCAACTAATGGTGTTAATTTCTGCAATACTTTCATGATATCTCCCATGTATTTATGTGAATAAATCAGGAGACATTATTACCGTTCACTACCTCATGAAACACTCATTGATATAGCCTCAATAGGTTCTATTTTTTGAAAATAGATTACCTAACAGCAAAAGTGACTTGCCAAAATACGAGCATTTGACAACCTGTTAACTAATAAATTCCCGACAAAAAATCCCCCATTACTTATGGGTAATTACATTTTTTATGAGAATAGTAAATACTTCAAGAATTTGCTTTCGATATTATTAATATAATCGATGTTTTTCCTAGATGAGTTCAGTGGTTTTACTGATATTTTATTTTTTTTAAAATTCTTTTGATTATAATTACTATGGTTGGATTAAAATCTTAAGTTTAATGAGTAATTACACTACCAAAAAAAAGTAGAAATAATTAAGCAATTATCTCTACCTATCAAGCAATTACGGACAGTTTTGTGGAAGAAAATACTAATTTTCCGCAAAAATATAGCGGTATAATTCCGCAGGATCTGGTTCAGGACTAGATTCGGCAAATTCCACTGCATCTTCCACAATAGCTTTTACTTTATCGTCAATTGCTTTTAACTCGGCTGCTGTTGCTAAATTACGTTTTCCTAAGTCTGCTGCTAATTTCTTGATCGGGTCTCGTGCAGCCCAAAATTCTTTTTCTTGAGGATCTCGCAGTTCATCAGGATCAGCCAGAGAATGTCCTCGGAAACGATAGGTTAAAGCCTCAATCAGAGTAGGTCCTTCTCCAGCACGGGCGCGAGCGATCGCCTCTTGTGCTACACCCCTTACTGCTAATACATCCATGCCATCAACCTCATAACCAGCCATATTAAACACACTGGCTTTTTTGAAAATTTCGGGTTGAGAAGTAGCGCGATCATGAGCCATCCCAATTGCCCATTTATTGTTTTCTACTACATAAAGAATCGGTAACTTCCATAATGCAGCCATGTTCAAACATTCAAAAAACTGACCATTGTTACTGGCTCCATCACCGAAAAAGCAAGCAGTAACTTGATCTGCGCTCTTGTCTTTTAAAGCATCTTTACGGTATTTGCTTTGAAACGCTGCACCAGTAGCCACAGGGATACCTTCCGCAACAAACGCATAACCACCCAAAAGATTATGGGGAGAAGAGAACATATGCATTGAGCCACCACGACCTTTACTACAGCCTGTCTCTTTCCCAAACAATTCTGCCATCACTTCTCTAGCAGGGACTCCAGCACTGAGAGCATGAACATGATCTCGATATGTGCTGCTGACAAAGTCCTCATCTCTCCGCATTGCTCGGATCACACCAGTAGAAACAGCTTCTTGACCATTGTAGAGATGGACAAAACCAAACATTTTGCCACGATAGTACATTTCTGCACATTTATCTTCAAAAAGGCGACCCAAAACCATATCTTCATAAAGCATTAAGCCTTCTTCTTTCGTGATTTTGACGGAATTGGTGTCAAATTTGGGTAAAGTTCTTTCAGCAACCATAGGGTCTATAGTATTTCACAATAAAACGTCAATTGTACCAATCTATTATCCTACAGGGAATAGGCATTGATCATTAAGGGCATTCAGTGACTAGAGCTAGAGTGGAACTCATTACTCATAAATTAATATTGCCAAAGTTTAATGGTATTGTGTTTGCCATCACTAATTAATAAATTTTTTGTCTGACTGGTAGTTAATGCTCAAACCCAATTATGGTGTTGCGAGAGGGTACGTATCGATTTAGCGTTTTCAATATCCCAGACTTGAAGAGTTTTATTCCAACTGATACCAACTAAATACTGGTTATTAGGACTAATTACGACCGCGCAGCGCCTGCTTCGCAGACCGCGCAGCGCCTGCTTCGCAGACCACGCAGTGCCAGCTTCGGTGATCGCGCGTTTGCAGAGGGTCAAAGAGTGGGAACGGGGCGCGATCGCTAATAATAGTAATATAGATTATTTTTGTAGAGACGTAGCAAGTTCCGTCTCTACTGTGTGCTAGGAAGATAATTTTTTTTATAATGCGCCTACACTAGCCAGACCCAAGATAACTCCTGCGCCCAAAACATGACCTAAACTAGTAGTGCCTAGGAGTGCAGGTAAACCCATACCACCGAAAAATTCCGAAGAAGGTAGGGCTGGACCCGCGCTAATGTTTTTCATACTATATTTACCAAAAGCAATAGCAATAATGTTGCAAAGAATCATAACGATCGCGACTTTAGGACTCCACTCTACGGTAGAGGGAACGGAAGAAGCGACAGCTAATAAAGTAGAATAAGCCACAATTGATTTCTCCTGTTTGTTTTTCGATGCTAAATTGACACCAATTGTATTGTTTCAGGTAAACAAGATGTTAATCGTTGTTGCAATATTTATTAATTTAGTAAAGTTTTTTATACAAAAATAATTTTTATCAATGTTTTGAACGGTTAAACTTTATTGTAGATTGCATATAATATATTGTTATCAAACAATATTAAGGGGCTGTAGCTCAGATGGATAGAGCAAGTGCCTCCTGAAATTATCGGGCACCATGGAAGAAATTTCATGAGTGAATGTGGTCAAATTCAAGGAAGCCTAAGTCTAAATCAAAGATAGGGTAATCTTGAGCCAAGCTCCATTTGCTGTGTTGGAGAAGGTGCAGAGACTGGTTGTAAGTAATCAACAGCAAGCAAAATTAATCTCCTTAGCACTTACAACATAACGGCCACCACCTAAATACTGATAGTAACAGTCCAAGGTGAAGGAATAGTCCAGAGAGTGGGGAAACTCACACCAATCTGAAGCACTAGGTCGCGCGTTCAAATCGCGCCAGTCCCGTTGATAAATATTAGGGTACAGTCTTTGTTATCACTGGAAGCATAACTTTTCAGTAACGGAAACTGGAAGAGATAGGGCTTGCTGAAAAAGTTTTATGGGAAGGGAAGTAATGAGTAATGAGTAATGAGTAATGAGTAACGAGTAACGAGTAACGAGTAACGAGTAACGAGTAATGGGTAATGGTTAACATCAGGGAGATTCATAGAAATCATATTTAAAGTGATTTGATATTACTCATCTGAGAAATCTTATGTTCCTATATTCACAGTGAATTTACTCTTAGTATTTCTACGCTCGTCACACCAGATAATTGAGCTTATCTTTAAGATAGCTTTATCTTTACAATCTAAAACCATGAAAATAAGTCAAATAAGCCGATTATTGGCAAAAATGGGGGGAGCCGTTGCCATAGTTTGTTTAAGTGGTGTAGAAGCAGCTAATGCTCTAGATTTTACTTTTTCTTTTAGCAATGTAACGGGGAGTGTTCCTGGTACTGTCACAGGTACTCTTGGGGGGTTAAATGATAATGCTACTGGTGCAGCCACATCACTTGAGCTAACTTCTTTTCCCGCAGGATTGGGGACTTTAGAGGCTGGAAATAATGTTTTGGCTTGGAGTTTCCAATCTGCTAATTCATTCACCGTAACTAATGGTTCAATAACTGCTGCTAATTTTTTCGCTACTGATGGTATAAGTGATGGTTTGTGTTTGAACACTAGTTGTTTTGCGGGTTTATCCAACGCATTAACTCTTGACACAGCATCTACTAACACTGGAAATAATGACGGATTTAGTGGTGTTACTTTTGCTGCTGCTGGTGCTACCCCTGTACCCTTTGAAGTCAATCCCACTCTGGGGTTGTTGCTAGTTGCTGGTTTGTTTAGTAGCAATCGTCTTTATCGCAAGCATAAAGGGAGAAAGATATAAAGCTTCAGGATAGGTAAGGGCGGTTCGCGTTCCCAAAGGGTGCGAAGCAACGCCCTTACAAGATATTATTCCCTAACTTTTAGACTTTCCCCGTGTGTCTCCGTCACAGATGAAAATGAATTTTCTAATATATTCGCAAAAATCCTAGTTTATAGTAATATTTAACTATTCTTTGATTACCTTAGTTTTTCAGTACTATGTATGTGATTACTAGCGAGGCTGCTTTATTACTTGATATTCCTCATCGAAGATTACTAGATTTGCTCAAAAAAGGACGAGTTAAAGGAGCATATAAATCAGGACGTTTCTGGTTAATCCCTCTCTACAATGGATTACCTCAGATAATTCCTGGCAAACGTGGTAGAAAAGGCAGTTGGGTTAAAACTATACTCCCTAAAAAAATTATTGTTCACGTCAATCGCAATCGTATTGAAGCTAATAAAAATAAGAGTCCTGAAGAAAGAGAGGATGTTATTGCTGTAAAAAGTACCAGCAAGACTTCATCGAAACATCAGAATCAAAAAAATGGCAACTTTTACACAAACCATTTAGAAATTCCTTATCCATGTCGAATTATTTATCGCCCGAACAAACCTTTACACTGTGGGGCGCATCTTTGGATTGAGATATTAGGCGAAAATATACATAAACTAAAGTCCCAACAACCAATTTTAAAAATTTAGATAATACTTAATCGTTAATCGATTCTATCTCAAAATTTCTGTGATACCCCAATAAAAGCGATCGCATAATTAAATTCTTGACTTAATTAATGCGATCGCCTGATTTTTAACCAAATAAAATTATACTGCTGCTGCTCTGGCTGCTGCTGCTTCGTCGGGATGAATACCTAAACGGGTGAGGTTGAGACGACCTTTATTATCAAAGCCTCTTACTTTCACTACAATTTCATCACCTACGGCAACCTCATCTTCCACTTTGCCCACTCTTCCCTCGGCTAATTGGGAAATGTGGATCATGCCTTCTTTACCTGGTAATACCTCAACAAAAGCCCCGATGTCAATAATGCGAGTTACTTTACCCAGATAAACATCTCCTTCATTGAGCTTGCGAGTCATATTAAAGATGAGTTTTCTGGCTTTTTCAGCATTGTGAGCTTCCACTGCTGCAATAATGACTGTGCCATCATCTTCAATATCAATTTTAGTATCAGTTTGTTCCACGATCGCCCTAATTGTTTTACCAGAGGGACCAATAACCATACCAATAAGGTCAGAATCGATCTTCATGGTTAGGAGTCGTGGTGCATAGGGAGAAAGCTCGGCACGGGGTTCAGAGATGGCTTTAAGCATCTCTTCTAGAATGTGAATACGAGCAGGTTTAGCTTGATGGATGGCTTTGGCAACAGTATCCATAGATAAGCCAGTAATTTTCATATCCATTTGTAGAGCAGTAATTCCGCTCTCGGTTCCTGCTACTTTAAAGTCCATATCTCCTAAAAAGTCTTCGATCCCCTGAATATCAGTAAGAATACGAACTTCATCCCCTTCTTTAATTAAACCCATAGCAGCACCACTAACGGGTTTGGCGATGGGAACACCAGCATCCATCAAAGCTAGGGTAGAGCCACAGACAGACCCCATAGAAGTAGAACCATTGGAAGAAAGAACTTCTGAAACTACGCGCAATACATAGGGAAATTCTTCTTGGGGTGGTAAGACAGGTATTAGAGAACGTTCCGCTAACGCACCATGACCAATTTCTCTACGACCAGGGGAACGTAAGGGTTTAGTTTCCCCTACGGAGAAGGGAGGAAAGTTGTAGTGATGAAGATAGCGTTTTTCGGAGCCAGGATGTAGATCATCCCCTAAATCTTGAGCATCTCCCGAAGTCCCTAAAGTGGCAATAGAAAGAACCTGAGTCAGACCTCTTTTAAAGAGTCCACAACCGTGAACTCTTTGGGGAAGAATTCCTGTGCGACAAGAGATGGGTCGAACTTGGTCTAATTTCCGTCCGTCAACTCGAATTCCTTCTTCGATAATCTGACTCCGCATGAGTTTTTTAGTCAGAGATTTGAACAAATTAGGAATTGCTTTGGTATCTTCGGTGGTAGCTATTTTGAGAGGGTCTTCTTCTGGCAATTCTGCGATCGCGTCCACGATTTTAGTAGCTTTGATCTCATCTAGAAGTGCATCTCGACCAGTTTTGTCTAGATCATATTGAGCCAAAACTTTCTTGATATCATCACTAGCTCGCTCGCTGATGAAGTTTTGTAATGCTTCATTGACTTCAGGAGATTCAGCAGTAGCTATTTCAATGCCCAACTCTTTAATTAAGTTTCTTTGCTCTGCTATTAGTTCTTGTACTGCTTCATAACCAAAATCAATTGCTTCAATAATATCTTCCTCTGGTAGTTGGTTTGCTCCCGCTTCTACCATCACAACTCCATCGGGAGTCCCAGCTACAACTAGGTCTAACTCACCCTTTTCTACTTCTTTATAGGTAGGATTGATAATAAAATCATCTCCCACTAAACCGAC
>JASJDF010000144.1 GCA_030065715.1 Xenococcaceae cyanobacterium MO_188.B19
TATTTTAGTCTTCCTCAGTTCATCGCTTTGATTATATTGTGCCTTTTCTTCTTCCGTCATAGCTGGTTTAGCATCTATGGATTTACTCCATATGCTTGGTTCTGATTGGTTCCCTGTAGGAATTGTACCATTTTCTGTAATCCAAGATTCACGTATGGATTCTAAAATACTACGACTGGGACGCTCAATAGTTTGTAACTTTAACCAGTAACAGTTATTTGGTTGACGTACTAAGTGTTGTTTGAGGCTGAGATAGATATCACGGGAATAACCGACGAATTGTAAAATTTTATCTTGATCAAAGATACTATAAACCCCAATTTTTTTCTGGATGTCTTCACAAATTGCACCATTGTCATCCAAATAAGGAATATAGCTTAGGCTTGCTAAAGTGGGTATTGTTTGTTGATGGTTCATTTTTGGTTAGTGGTTAGTGGTTAGTGGTTAGTGGTTAGTGGTTAGTAGTTAGTGGTTAGTTGTTCATTGTTCATTGTTCATTGTTCATCGTTCATCGTTCATTGCTAGTTGTTGGTTGTCTTCCTTGTCTCCTTATCTCCTTGTCTCCCTTATCTCCCTTGTCCCCCTTATCTCCCTTGTCTCCTCGTCTCCCTTATCTCCCTTGTCCCCCTTATCTCCCTTGTCTCCTCGTCCCCCTTGTCCCCCTTGTCCCCCTTATCTCCCCAGTCTCCTAGTTACCTCGATCTAACACTCATATAGCGATCGCTCCTAATGGATTGTAAGACCATATTTACCATTGGTGCTGCTTCCCCTAAAGTAGTTAAAATCTGCGCGCCCATTTCTAAAGCTGCTTCAAATTCTGGTTGTACTACTTCTTTTGCTCCCATTTTATTTAATACATCAATTTCACTATTATTATGGGAGCGAGCTACAACCGCTAAATCTGGGGCTAATTCTAGAGCGTGCTTAAGTAAAATACGAGTACTAGCAGGATCGGGTAAAGCAATAGCCAGGGCTATAGCTTTGGTTAAATGAGCTTTTTCTAAAACTAATTCTGCATCTGCATCTCCGAAGATGTAAGGAATCTGGTCTTTTCTTAGCTGCTTGATTGCAGCTTCACTATTTTCTATGACTAACACAGGATATTCGCGATCGCGTAATATATTAACTATTACCTGTCCTACTCTACCGTAACCAGCTACCACCACATGATTACAAATCGTTTCAGGAACAAAGATATCGCGATCGCTTTTGCTTAAATCTATATAACGGGCAATTACAGGAATTTTTGCTAATTCTTCGGCTATTTGGGCTGAAAAATCCATAATAATCGGTGTTACTACTAAAGTAATTGCTGTAGTACCAATTAATAACAAATACTGTTCTTGGTTAATAAAATCTAACTGTCTTCCCACTATAGCTAGGACAAAAGAGAATTCTCCAATTTGATTCAATCCCAAAGCGGAGGTAACTGCGGTTTTAAAAGAATAGCCAAATTTCCAAATGATGGGAAAGATAATTATCGCTTTCCCCAGCATAATCATAATTACCAAGCCCAAGATTACTCCTGAGTTTGCCCATAAAATATCAGGATCAACCAACATCCCAATAGAAGCAAAAAACAAACTGCCAAAGGTATCTCGCAAGGGAATTACCTTCGCTAAAGCTTGAGCAGAATAATCAATTTCAGAAATAATTAACCCAGCGACAAAAGCCCCCATCTCAATAGATAAGCCTAGTTTTGCCGTAACCAAAGCTACTCCCAAACATAAAGCAATAGTAGCTAACAAAAACAATTCACTATTTTCAGTTTGAGCCACAATCTTCATCATAGGAGGGATTACCCAACAGCCCATAGCAAAAGCAGTAGCAAAAAACATTACCGCTTTCAAAATTGCCCCAAGTAACGCGATGGTGATATTACTTGGTTCATTGAGAGCTGGTAAAATAGCTAACATTAGTCCCAGTGCCAAATCTTGAGCAATCAGAATCGCTAACATTACTTGACCATGAACTGTATTAGTTTCACCTCTTTCTGCTAGGGTTTTCAGCACTACCGCCGTGGAAGAGAGAGATAATATTGCCCCTAAAAAAATTCCTTCAGCAGGGGTGTCTGCCCATCCAGCGAACCAAGAAAATAAAAATACCACAGCAATAGTTAAACCAATTTGCAGCACGCTGCCTTTAACTGCAATATCTTTAACTCTTTTTAATTCTGCTACCGAAAACTCTACACCCAAAGCAAAAAGTAAAAATGCCACCCCAATCTCTGCTAAAGAGTTAATATCTTCAACATTGGTCAATAATCCTAGCCCAAAAGGACCAATAATCACACCAGAAACTAAATAGCCTAAGAGTACTGGTTGGCGTAATTGATTTGCTAAAAATCCTCCTAATGCGGAAGCTCCTAAAGTTAGAGTGAGATCTAAGATAAAGTTATCTACTGCTGCTGCCATAAAATGATGATGCTCAGGAATTGATTGCTACCCTTATTACAGCAAACTTAATTGAATTATGAATCAAACTCTAGGTTAACGAGAGTTCGGAGTCCTAAAGGATACCGCTTCCCATAGAGTTAGGAGTTATGATTTTTTCAACGAGAGAATTGGGAATTCAGACATCTCTATAGAGCGATCGCGCTTCTACAATGTTGATTTATTCACTTAAAATATCTTCATGCTCCATATTTCCATCATAATCTTGAAATTGCGATCGCTATAGAATTGGAAAGGTGCTGAATTGGAAAGAGCTTAATTTGATATTTGTTCGATAATTATCCAAATTTGTCGTAGAGTATAAATTGCCAAAGCCAATTTTGAGCAATTTTATTAGGCTGTTAAATTGATACGATTGTACAGGCAGTTAGAAAATGAACATAACCAAAAATTTCCTTCTATTTATGACTATCCCTCTAATTCCAATAGTCACAATTTTAATCAAGGTGCAATCATCAATAGTTGCCAACAAACAATTAAATAATGACTATAATTTAGTTCAAGACTGTGGTGATAAAATAGATTGTGAAGGATTAGGTGAAGCATTAGAGAGACTAGTAAACTCCGACAAAAATCTTAAATCTTACCAGCTTGACAATGTTGATCTCGAAGGGGCTAATCTTAAGGATGCTGATTTGACCTTAACAGACTTAAAAAGTGCCAATCTGCAAAGGGTCAAGCTTGAAGGAGCTAATCTCAAAGGGGTAAGGTTTCAACAAGCTAATCTTCAGGATGCTAATCTCCAAAAAGCTGATCTCGGAGGTACGGAACTTCAAGGAGCTAATCTTCAGGATGCTAATCTTCAAAAAGCGGAACTGCGACGGACAAAACTCGAAGGTGCTAATCTTGAGGGAGCTAATCTTGAGAAAGCGGAGCTAATTTTTGTCGATTTTAAAGATGTTAGTTTCAAAGGAGCTAACCTGGAAAATGCTCTAATATTATCATCTCAAAATTTGAGTGCTGCTCAAATTAAGTCAGCTTGCAATTGGGAAAAAGCTATTTATCGATTTGACTTGGAAGACAAAGGAAAACCATCTAAATCTAAAGTTGATCAAGAAGCTAATGAAGAATTTATCCGATCGCTGGAAAAAGATCCAGCTTCTAACCCTCAAGAATTAGCTGACTGTAATAAATGGTAGTACGTTACCAAACCAAAGTTATGGTGAATTTAATTACACAGAATCTTGTTACACTAGTATCTAAGATATTTTCTAGTGGAGTATTTTACAAGAAAACATTATCAAAAATTATTTCATTAACAATCGATGATGTGGGAGATACTGGCACAATTCAAATTCTAGATGCAATTGATAGATTTAATCATAACTTACTAAAAGATCGAGACAGAATTAGAGCCACATTTTTTGTAATTTCTGATAAGTTAAGAGATTCACTAATTCTTGATGAAATACTCAAACGAGGTCATGAAATTGGCAATCATGGGGAGCAAGATCATTTTCATGTTGTTTTATCTCCTAACAAATTTGCAACTGAGATCGAGCGGACTCATCAAATATTATCTTCCAATAGGATAAAACATAAAATTAAATGGTTTCGTCCAGGAAGAGCTTTATATAATAAATCTATGCTCCAAAGCTTAAAAGAACTTACTGGATATTACGATAGATTTGCTCTGGCTTCAATGCTTCCATTGGATACTTTACCAATAATAAAAAATCCTAGTTTCACACTTAAATATGTCTCTAAATTCATCTTTCCTGGTTCAATTTTACTGCTACATGGTGGAGATACAGAACGTACAGCAAATACTGTAGCAGTACTCGATAAATTATTGCCTCAACTTAGAGAAAAAGAATACCAAGTTGTCACCTTATCTGAACTTTGGGAATCTAATTAAATGTCAGTTCGATGGATAAAAAACAACTCCAAAACAATTCCAAAAACCATCAATTAAACTAAATCTGCGTTTTTTAGAAATATCTTTAAAAGAAATTGATTTGTTATTAAATAGTTGCTAATAATTCTTGTGCTGCGTCTAACATATCGGAAGCAATTTCTCTTAAGTCTTCTCGATTGTCAAGATAAGCTTCTAAAGCCTCTAGAGGAGCGAGGGTATTTCCTAAGCCTAATTCAGGAAGGCGGGGACGGGCTAACTGACTAACTAATTCAGGACGAATTGTATAGGTATGAGCTGCTTTTAGGGCTTGATCTAAAGTTGCATTATTAATAAGCTCTAATTGTTCGGAACGCAATTTGTAAGTCAGACGTACTACAGCATCGGTAATTTCTAGTTTTGCGATCGCATCTAAAATTTGCGATTCAGGGGTTTCGGATTCGGAAACATCCACAGTAATAGTAAGAAAAGTCCGCACTGGTAATGGGTTAAATTCCCATGCCACTTTACTTTTAGCCACATTTACCATCACATAGCCTTTGTCTTCTTTTTCTTCACTAAAATCAACCCGATCTATACTTCCTGGGTAAATTATGGGAGGATTATTAGCTTGATTTAGATTTTGATGTTTATGAACATGACCCAAGGCTACATAATCTAATTCAGGACGAATCAGGAATGAAACAGGAATCGTAAAACCTTTACCCACTGCTAAGAATCTTTCTGCTCCCAAGTTAGCTCGATCTGCCATTAAATGTCCTAGTAACACTGTGGGGATTGTAGGATCGAGACGGCGTATTTCCCCTTCTAATACTGGTTGCAATCGCTCTAACAATAACTGGCTAACTTCTCCTAAAGATAAGCCTTCTGTTTCAGGGCGGGTTAATAAAGTGGAATGATTTAACCAAGGAAGGGTAATAACTTGAATATCCCCATTGCTAGTACTAATTCTATGGGTAGTGATGCTATCTCCTACAATGAATCCTGGCACAACCAAAGTGCGATAAATAGATAAACTAGCACCACCACTACCTTGAGAATGTTGATCGTGATTCCCCACTAGCAAAATAGTCGGAATTTTGGCATCTGCTAAACGACGAAACTGACTAGCAAAAGCTTCATGAATATAGGGAGCAGGGGTAGCATCAGGAAAAGCATCTCCTCCAAACAAAACCAAATCCACTGGTTCATTAATCGCCCGATCAATACAAATGCTTAATGTCTTAACAAAGTCTTCTAGTCTAGTATTAATACCCGTTTCAGGATTAACTTTTCCGTGAGAAAAGCCACTCCCCATATGAATATCCGAAAGATGCAAGATTTTAATAGCCATCAGAATTTATATAAGATCGAAAATAGAGCTTAACTATCTAATTATGCTTAACTTCCGACTAATTATGCTTAACTTCCGATAAAAATACAGTTTCTACCCAGGATTTTCGCTTGATATAAGGCTCGATCAGCCCGATTAACTAAATCTCTAGTGTTAAATCCATTACTAGCTAATAAACTGGCAACACCACAACTAACTGTTACATAATTTTGGATTGTTGATGTTTCATGAATTATTCTTAACTGAGCTATTGCTTCTTTGATTCTTTCTGCAACCAAAAACGCACCAGCAACTTTAGTATTAGGTAGAATAACAGCAAATTCTTCACCACCATATCTCGCTGCTATATCTTGTCCTCTATTCAGAGCACTACGAATTGCTGTTGCTACTTTTTTCAGACATTCATCTCCAGCTAGATGTCCATAGGTGTCGTTGTAAAGTTTAAAATAATCAACATCAAACAACAAAATGGCTATTTCTTGTCTGTCTCTAATTGCCTGTTGCCAAATTTGTTCTAAAACTATATCAAAATGATAACGATTATAAATTTGAGTCAAACTGTCTGTGTGCGCCAAACGATTTAACTCTTGATTAGTCTGTTGTAAAAATTTAGTTCGTTTGGCAATTTCTTGTTGACATCTAAGATCGGCAGTTTCTAAACTCTCCATAGAAGTTTGTAACTGTAATGCCATCGAGTTAAAGTATTGGCTAAAAATATATAACTCTTCAATTTTGGACTGAATTTCAATTTGATTTATTGTTCCATTGGAAAGAGATTTTGCCATTTGAGAAAGACGAGTTATGGATTTGGCAATCCATTTATTAGCGATCGCACCTAAGCCAACGGCAGATATTGCTGCCAAAGAACTTAGGGTTAAGGTTGTGTACATATTCGTCCAAATGTGTTCCATAAAGTCTGATTCAGGAATCACAGTAATAATCAACCAATCCAAACCTGGATGGTTGTTTAAAGTATGAATTTGAATAAAATAACGGTCTCGATTAAGCTTGAATATTAATTGCTGCTGCTCATCTATATTGGTGAAATCATCAAACTTTTGAGTTAAAAACTGTGCTGTGTTATGAATTAAATCATCTTTAGTATTTTGATAGTTTAAACGTTGATTGCCATTTTTTGTCTTAATAACTACAGGATTATTAGTAGAAGTAGCAATTATTTCTCCAGACTTTTCAATAATAAAAACTCTGCCAGAAGAGCTAATTTTTAAACTACCTAAGAACTCACTAATATCTTCCAGAGTTAAGTCAATTGCCATTACTCCTTTAGGGTTGCCAGTTTCACTATCGAACAGAGGAATTGCTGGAGTAATACCTAGTACAGGTGGGTCTTCAAATAAATAAATTGGCGACCATGTTAGCTTCTTTTGTTCAATTGCTGCTCGATACCAAGGTCGCTCTCTAGGATCATATTTTCTGCGTTCAATTTTGTCAGTTTTTTGACCCTTTTCATTAAGATGAAAAATTTCCCAATAAGGAGCAGTAGCACTAGTTCTGAGGTAAATTTTGGGAGGATTTTTCAGTTCTATTTCAATAAAATCTCCTGTTTCACTACCAAAATAAATAGTGTCTATTTTAGGATCAATCTGGGCTTCCTGCCATAAAACATTTCGCAAATCTTGATTATTATCAATATTTAAATATTTAAACTTAGTAAATATACGATTAATATTGAGAAATAAAGTGGGGGTTTTTAGGTAATTATTAATATGTTGCTGAGTATGAGAAGTAACCTCTCTACTCAAGCGCATTGCCATTGCTTCTACTGTTTTTTGCCCATTTTTCCAAGAAAAATAGCTAGTTAAAGCAACTGCTATTAAGACCTGGGAAATAAAGGAGATAATTAAAATATGATGTAGCGATAAATGAAAGTTTTTTTTCATTTTAATTATTTAAAAACATTTTTAAATCAATGACTTTTATTCAGATTATTCATGCCAAATAATCTTTTCTAGAAAATAGATAGCAATATTTCTTGAAGTTTAATAATTTTAAATTTATAACAAAACCGATTATCTAGAGAAATATTCGTTTTTGTTTAATACTCAGGAAATTTATTGACTGTTTTATAGTTTGATTTAGGTTATTTTAGTAATTATACAGCTTTTATTATAAAAGAGATCTAGAATTTACTATCTAGGAATACTTGATAAAACAGTGGTAAAACAAGTGATTAACTAAACCTTTTAATATTTATTTGAATCACAAAATTTATCTGTTTCCTCTGAACTATTTATTAGCTCTATTTAACCTGCTTAATTGTACTATTTATTCGGATATTGTATTTCTCAAAGGTAAGGTAACCGTGACAATTGTGCCTTGATCTTGTTCACTAGCAATGTTGATCGTTCCACCATGTAAATCAATACATTTTTGTACTACTACTAATCCTAGTCCTGTACCTGGGATGCGACGCACGTTTTGACCACGATGAAAAGGTTGAAATAGTTTTGGTCGATCTTCTGGAGCAATTCCAATTCCTTGGTCTTGAATTCTAATTTCAATATTATCTAGGGTAAATTCCAAAGAAACCAAAATTTGTCCTCCTTGAGGGGAATACTTAATTCCATTCGAGAGTAAATTAGCTAAAATTGAGCGCAATAGTTTTTCATCTAAAAAAGCATGAACTTCTTGGGTTGGCGCAACCAATGTAATCATGTGTTTACTTCCCGCACTAAGCTGCATTTCTTCAACACACTGACGACAAAATTTCTTTAATGGTAAAGGTTTGGGATTAAACTCTAGTTTGCCAGTTTCCGCACGATTAATGGTCAAAATATCGTCTAACAACTGAACCATATGTTTAACTGAATTTTGAATACGATGTAAGTTACGTAATCTTTTTTGGGAATTCTGCCAAATATTAGGAGAATTTTCCATCAGTTGTGCTGCTGCCAATACTGTACTCAGAGGAGTGCGAAATTCATGGGATGCCATAGAGAAAAAACGAGTTTTAATAATACTCAATTCCCTTTCTCTTTCTAACGCCAATTCCATTTCATAGAGACGTTTTCTTTCTGTTATATCGCGACAATTGATCATGATTCTCGGTTCTGGAGCATTATCAATAAATTTTTGGCTGACAGCTTCGAGTACCAACCAAGAACCATTATGGTGTTGGTAGCGAAACTCTATGGGTAAGGGTTGTTGAGAACTATGAAATACATTAATAATATTTTGAGAAGCTTTTGCTAAATCATTGCTATGAATAGGCTCAAAAAAGTTTTTGCCAACTAATTCTTCTGGGGAATAGCCCAAAACTTTCTTAAAAGAAGGACTAGCATAATGAATATAGCCTTTGAGATCAATAATCGTGATAATGTCTAAAGCATTTTCCACAACTCGACGGAAGCGTTCGTCACTTTGGCGCAGAGCTTGTTCGGTACGTTTGCGTTCGGTGATATCTCGTTGTACAGAAATCCAATGAGTATATTTACCTTTTTTATTGGCAACAGCTACGATGCTGAACTCGACCCAAAACTCAGAACCATTTTTGCGATAGTTGATAGTTTCTACCGTGACGGATTCCCAGTTTGCCAAAGCCTTACGGACTTTGGCTAAAGCTTGACGATTAGTTTTTGGTCCTTGAAGAATACGGGGCGTTTTACCAAGAATTTCTTTTAAGGTATAACCAGTAGTGCGAGTAAAAGCTTCGTTAGCATAGATAATCCTGGGTCCTGGCTCATCAATTGGTTCAGCTTCTGTGATCAGAATCGCATCATTGGTGTTTACTACAACCGATTGTAATAATCTAACTTTTTCTGCTTGTTGACGTTGTTCGGTGATATCAGCAACCACAGCTACTATGCCACTAATATTGTCTTCACTATCTGTTAGAGGTGCAGCAGAAAAGACAATATCAATCATGGAACCATCTTTTTTAGGACGGCGTATTTCTAAACTAGGTGGAGTTATTCCTTGTAAGATACTTTGCCGAACTAGTTTGTAATCAGTAACTTCAGCTTCAGAGATCACAGGATTGGGACAATCTAAGACCTCGGCTTCAGTCCACCCAAACATTTTTTCCGCAGCAGGATTCCATATTTTAACTCGCTCTTGAAGATCGAGGGTAAAAATAGCGCGGGGAGAAGCAGCGATCAGAGATTGTAGGGTGTGATTGGTATGACGTAGGGCTATTTCTGTCCGTTGACGCTCTATAATTTCGGCTTTTAGAGCTTGATTAGTTTTAGCTAGTTCTTGAGTGCGTCTTTTAACTCTATTCTCTAGTTGACTATTGAGTTGTTGGAGTTGTTGATAAAGTTCTGATTGCTGAATTGCGATCGCAACTTGAGTGGCTAACTGTTTCATTAAATCAACTTCTAAAGGTTGCCACTGTCGAGTTGCACTACATTGGTGAGCAATTAAGAGTCCCCAAAGATAAGGTGATTTAGGTTGGTTATTTTCCGATTCAGCTATTTCTCTGACTTCTTGAATAATGGGGACTACTAATTTGGCTTGTACCCCAAATTGTTTAATAAATTCGGCTAAACAATCTTCTACATCGTCTTGGTCAATATTGGTAATAGTACGACTTTTTCCCTGAATATAAGCTTGATGATACTCAGTAGGAAAAACCTCTTCGGGGAAAGTTTGATCTAAAATCGCAGGATAGGGAGGTAACACTCTCTCAGTGATGGTACTACCCGTACCATTTTCCCAAATGCGATAAATTAAAACGCGATCGCAATCTAAAAATTTTCTAACCTCTGTTACTGTAGTGTTTAATACTGATTCTAAGTCTAAAGATTGGCGAATTTGTTGAGCAATTTGATTAACTAGTCTTTCTCTTTCACTTTGCTGATATAAAACAATCTCCGCTTGGCGACGACGTTGAATTTGTCGCTGAAGGAAAAAGTAAACTCCCAACAAAACCACAAATCCTGAGCCAAGACTAATCATAGGGTTAAGAGAATCAAGCAAATTCAAGACAAGAATAATTTGTCGATCCATAAAATACTAGCTAGTTGTACTTAATATTACACCCCTCATAAAGTTTATCAAAGCAAAAAAACAGGACTGCTTCATCGAGGACAGTCCTGGGGAGGAATTAAAAAGAAGAATCAAAAACTGGATTAAAGGCTAATTAAACCCCAAGCTGATAAGGCAACAGCAACCGTAATTAAACCTAAAAAAGCTGCTCCACCTATGGCTAAAATTTTGCCAACTAGTAATACTTGTTGGGGTGGATAGTAGGGTTTGCCATAATAATCCCCTGGTTTATGAGCAAAATAGCCCAATGCTTCTAATTTAGAACGATAATCTGCTCCGTAACGGGGCATTCTGGCGAAGGAAAGTTCTCCTTCTGCTCGTTGGGGTAAAATCCTTCTGCGTTGATAAGGAACAATATCATCGCCAAAATTATCGAGATACTCTTTGCTATTTAATAAATCATCGACAAAACCAGCTAATCCTTTGGTAGCTAGGACAATCGACCAAGCTAGTTTTTCGCGATCACCATAAACATTGCGCCCCAAAATTCTTTGGATGCACATTTCCACAAAGCGATAGTTACTATTAGGTTCGTAATTACGTCGTCTAAAAGTTTCAGAGAGTACTAAGCCTCGAATAAAGTCTTTTACTGTAATTTGTCCGGCTGTCAGTTGAGATTCTAAGGCTTTATCTCGATTGCTAGACAAAAGTTGTTGTTCATTGAAAATTTGTCGATATGCTGCCCAAATCAGATCTTGAGTTCGTCCATCTGATAGCAGATTTTCCGCACTATAAATCCGAGACTGTTCATCGCCAGGAATTT
>JASJDF010000145.1 GCA_030065715.1 Xenococcaceae cyanobacterium MO_188.B19
GCAACTAAACAATGCCCATGTTTACTTATTGTTCAAAAAAGTCATTTGATATAACTAAAATGCCAAAACAACCTGAGCCCCAACTATTAGAATAGCTACCCAGGAGATTAAATAAACTGGTATTCCTATACATCTTTAGGACATAATCATAATAAAGATTCTAAAACTTCCCAAGAACTCTTTCAGCAAAAATTGCTACTTGCTGTTCCTCTAGAACATCCTTTTTCTCAAAGCAATAGTGTTCATTTAGCAGACTTAGAAGGAGAAACTTTAATTGAGCGCACTCACTGTGAAATTTGGCGGGCTGAGCCTCATATATCATCATTGCCAGATCTAACAATACTATTCACTAGATAGATACTCAAAGAAAATATAATGGGTGAATCTTAAATGACACAAGAATCCTTAAACCCCAAAGAGAATTTTATTAATCCTACCAGTAAATATCACGGTAAATTTACTCCTGGTAACTTAGCATTTAATTCTAATCTGCAAGAATTTGCTAATCAAGTATCATATATTTGCAATTTAGAAACCAATGGCAAAATAACCCCTGATGAAGCCTACGATAAAATCAAAAAATTGTGGAAAACTTTAAAAAACTCTAAAACAGAACTATTAGATCCAAATAAATAATTATGGTTAAAATTATTAATCGTAAATCTTTAGGAAAAGAATCAGTCTATGACATTGGCGTAGTTAAAAATCATAACTTTCTTTTAGCTAATGGGACAGTAGCTTCTAACTGTTTCAATAAATCCCACTCTACTGCTTACGCTTATGTAACTTATCAAACTGCTTATCTCAAAGCCAATTATCCAACAGAGTATATGACAGCTTTGTTAACTGCTAGTAGTGGAAATCAAGATAAGGTTGAAAAGTATCGAGAAAATGCCCAAAAAATGGGAATTGAAGTCGATCCCCCTGATATTAATCGTTCTTTAGAAGATTTTACTCCCCAAGATAAAAATATATTATTTGGTTTATCAGCAGTAAAAAATTTGGGACAAGCAGCTATTGAAAGCATTTTAACAGCTAGAGAAGATGGTGAATTTACTTCAATGGCTGATTTTTGTGAACGAGTTGATTTACGTACTGTTAATAGTCGTGCCTTAGAAACTTTGATTTATTGTGGTGCTTTTGATCATATAGAAAAAAACCGCCGACAGCTTATTAAAGATATCGAATTACTAGTACCTTGGGCACAGAAAAAGAATAAAGAAAAAGAAACAGGTCAAATGAATTTATTTGACCTAATGGGTAATAATAATACTGATAACAATAATACTAATGCCAGTTTTGAACAAGCACCAAGTAGTCCAGAAGTAGAAGATTATCCTTTACAAGAAAAATTAAGATTAGAAAAAGAATATCTAGGTTTTTATGTCAGTGATCACCCACTAAAATCAGCTAGTAAAGCAGCACAAATTTTATCTCCAATTAATCTTAATCAACTAGAAGAACAAAAATCACGAAAACTAGTTAGTGCCGTAGTTATGTTAACAGCAGTCAAAAAAATCATCACTAAACAAGGACAAGGCGATCCCATGGCTTTTTTACAGATGGAAGATATGACTACTAGTGATGTAGAAGGAATAGTTTTTCCTCGAATTTATGAAAAAATCGAGGCACTTTTACAAGAAGGGAATCGTTTAATTATTTGGGGAAAAGCACAACATAAAGATGATAAACATCAATTTATTATCGAAGATGCAGAAGAAGTAGATGAAGTAAAAATGTTGATGTTAGAGATAACTTTAGAACAGGCATTATCCCAAGGAACTATTCAAAATATTAGAGCAATTTTGAATAATAATAATGGAACCAAAAATCTTGGAAAAATTCCCACAGTAATTATTATTAACCAAGGTACAAAACGTCAATTTATTCGTCTTGGTCAAGATTATTGGATTAAAGATGAGCATGCTGCTATTTCTGAGTTAAGTAGTCGCGGGTTCGATGTCCGTACAGAACCTTTGATTTCTGTAAAATAGTTTTTTTGTTCTATAAGCAGCAAACTATACTCAATATGATCGCTAATAAGGCGATCATGTTGAGTAACATTATGTAAAGTTATAAAAGGACTTTTCGACTTTTTATTTTTTGTGTTCTAGAGTTGCTGATAAAACTGATAAAGAGAGAATACACAAGTATAATTTTGAGAATTTGAACAATAGTTAGTAAACGTAACAATTACAGCATTAGTCAAGAGATAATGACTGTAATTTAATTATTGAAGCAAAATGTTTCCTTGATAGAGCTTTGGTAATGTCAAAACTCTAGATTAAAATCTAAATACTATTACATAATCAACAGGCTCATATTTGCAATAAACTTAGTAATGTTTAATTCCGTTAATATATATCATTAATAACTTTTTAGATAATTTATATTTACCGAAATGTTAATCGGTTTGCCTTTTAGTATCAAAGTTCCCCGTATTTTGAAATTTCCTTTTGCCTTAACTTCTTGGGTGGTACTAATTAGTGGAGTTGGTATTGCTGGAATTACGGCAGCTAATATTCATCGACTCAATAGGTTAGCAGATAATAGTAGCCAGAATCAAATATTATTAATGTGTTTGAAAGAACAGATTAGCAGAACTAACTCTTTGGAATGGCAAGCTATTGTAAAAGAAAAAATTGATGAAAATTTGGCACAAGAACTCAAAGAAAATAAATTAGAAACAAATAGAATTTTGACGCAGCTTGGATATTATCAAATTAATGAGCAATTGACTGGAGATTCTCCAGGTATTTATGATATAAGTGGCGGACTAAGCGAGAATAATAATAATGAATATCAATTGTTACGTCGGGCTTTTACTCTACATGATCAATATACTGCAATAATTCAAAAAACTATAAATTCGATCAAAAATAATAAATTCAAACAATCAATTAATCCTGAAAAAATAGATCAAATTTATGATGAATTATTTGAGACTATTTCTCAAATCGAAATTATTTATGTTCAACGACACAAACAAGCTCGAAAAAGAGCAGATTTAGAAATCAATTTATCTCTATTAACTGCCTCACTTATTCTTAGCCTTATTTTTTGGCAATTTAGTCAAGAAATCCAGGTTAAAAATCAGGATTTAAAGCGAACTCTGGAAGACTTGAAACAAGCTCAAGGACAATTAATTCATCAAGAAAAAATGGCAGCCCTAGGACAGCTAGTCGCAGGCATTGCCCATGAAATAAATAATCCCTTGGCAGCAATTCAAGCTTCTGCCAGTAACAATACCAAAGCGTTGATTCAATCTATCCACCAATTTCCCAAAATAAATCAGTATCTTGACCAACAAGAACAAGAATATTTTTTTCAATTGATAAATTCCGCCATTAAGCGTAATTATTTCCTTACTTCGGCTGAAAAACGCCCTTTAAAACGTCAATTATCAAAACAATTGGAACAGTATCAAATAGAGAACCACAGAGAAATTGCTGACACTTTAATTGATATGGGAGTTTATGAACAAATATCATTATTTATACCATTACTAAGGCATTGTCGAGTAAATTTGATATTAGATTTAGCTTATAATTTAACTAGGCTTATTAGTAATAATCAAACTATCCAGACGGCAGTAGAAAGAGCTTCTAAAATTGTTTTTGCTCTGAGAAATTACGCCCGACGCGATCAACATGGACAAAAGCAGCTAGCAAAAGTTAGCGATGGCATTGAGACTGTGTTGCAGATTTATCATAATCAAATTAAAAAGGACATTAAAGTAATTCGAGAGTATCAAGATGTTCCTGAAATCTGGTGTTATCCAGACGAGCTAATGCAGGTGTGGACCAACCTTATTCATAATGGAATTCAAGCTATGAAAGGAAAAGGGACTCTCAAAATTGCAATCTATCAACAAGATAGTTTGGCAAAAAATATTCCCATATCAGATAGACAAACTCTTCTAGAAAGTGCCTTAATTTCACCTGAGGGTTTTTCTAATTCTGACTGGGATTTTCTTAAGTTAGAAATTACTGATTCAGGTTGTGGTATTCCCCCTGAATCTCAAGCCAAAATTTTTGAGCCTTTTTACACTACTAAACCAGTTGGAGAAGGAAGCGGTTTGGGGTTACATATTTCCCAACAGGTAATTAATAAACATCAAGGAGGGATTGGGGTAAGAAGCCAACCAGGAAAAACTACTTTCATAGTTTGGCTCCCAATCAATAACTGTTAACAAAATAAACATTCCCCATTTCTCTAGACCACGAACCATCAAAATTAATTAAATCATGCCTAATTCTGCAATTCTCTGTGTTGATGATGAATTACTTATCTTGGATACTCTTAAAGAACAACTTAAGCGTAAGTTTGGTAATCGCTATATTTACGAAATAGCCCAAAGTGCTGAAGAAGCTTGGGAAGTAATCAATGAATTAGTAGAAGATAATATTAGAATTAATATCACTATTTGTGACTGGTTAATGCCAGGAACAAGAGGAGACGAATTTTTGATTCAAATTCATCAGCGTTTTCCTCAAATTATAACGATCATGCTGACGGGACAAGCCGATGAAAGTGCGATCGCCAGATCCCAAAAACAAGCTAATCTTTATGCTTGTCTGGATAAACCCTGGACTGAAGAAGATCTTTATCAAATTATCACTTCCGCGTTAGGTTAGGCAATGAAGGAAAAAGCAATTATCTGCGTTGATGATGATGAAGCGATCCTGACCAGTTTAGGAGAACAGTTAAAACGTTGTTTTGGCAGTAAATATGCTGTTGAACTTATAGCTAATAGTGTAGAAGCAATAGACATATGTGAGGAATTAATCGCTGAAGGATTAGAAATTCCCGTAATTATTTGCGATCAGAAGATGCCTCAATTGCCAGGGGATCAACTTTTGATCCAACTACATAAACTATATCCTCAAACTTTAAAAATTTTGTTAACAGGTGTAGCTGAAGCAGAGGCGATCGCAAATCTGATAAATGCTAGTGCACTCTATCGCTACATTCCCAAACCTTGGGATGAAACTGATTTACTCTTAACCGTAACAGAAGCTTTACGAGCCTATGAACAAAAACAACAATTAGCCCAACAAAATCAGTTACTCCTAGCTACCAACCAACAACTACAAGAATCTCTTTCCCTGTTAGTAGCCACCCTAGAAGCCACTGCGGATGGCATTTTAGTTATGGATGACTCTGATAGAGTAATTCGGTTTAATCAAAAATTAACTGATATTTGGAATATATCCGATGTTTTAGGGAATGAATCCGATAAAAATCAAATTATAGATATTATTTTAGAACAATTATCTCAACCCTACTCTTGTTATCTCGATCATAAAGAAGTTGAATTTAGTAATAACTACTCGATTTTAGAATTAAAAAATGGCAAAGTTATTGAATGCTATTCTCAAACTCAAAAACTTCAGGATCAAAGTCTAGGTAGAGTCTGGAGTTTTCGAGACATTACCGAAAGACAAAAAGCGGAAAACCTCATTAAACAACAAGCATTTTATGATGGTTTAACTGGACTAGCCAACCGCAACTTTTTTGATTGTTATCTAGCTGAAACTTTACATAAAGCTAATGAATCTGGCAATAAATTTGCCGTAATGTTTTTTGATTTAGATCGATTTAAAACCATTAACGATACTTTGGGTCATGGTGTAGGAGATATTTTGCTCAAAGACGTGGTACAACGCTTATTGACTTGTATTAGGCAAGGAGATTTACTCTGTCGCTGGGGAGGAGATGAATTTACTTTATTACTACCAAAAATTAATTCTGCCAAAGATGCTACTAGAATTGCCCAAAGAATTTTAGAAATTCTCCATCCTGCTTTTGAGGTTAACGATCATCTACTTCGTATTACCAGTAGTATTGGAATTGCCATTTATCCTGAACATGGTCAAGATGCAGATACTTTGGTCAAAAATGCGGATGCTGCTTTGTATCGAGCCAAAGAAAAAGGGCGTAATAACTATCAACAATATAATTCAACGATCAATTCTCAGGCACAAACACTTTTAAAATTAGAAAATAGATTACACTATGCCCTAGAAACACAAGAGTTTATCCTCTACTATCAACCAATAATAGACGTAATCAGCAATAAAATTGTCAAATTAGAAGCTTTGGTACGTTGGCAACATCCCGAATTTGGTTTAGTTTCTCCTAATATTTTTATTCCCCTTGCCGA
Organism: Xenococcaceae cyanobacterium MO_188.B19; assembly: GCA_030065715.1. Taxonomy (GTDB): domain Bacteria; phylum Cyanobacteriota; class Cyanobacteriia; order Cyanobacteriales; family Xenococcaceae; genus JASJCP01. The sequence goes on from JASJDF010000145.1 coordinate 6,167, forward strand.
AGAAAATGGTGCAATTATTCCCATCGGAAAATGGGTTTTAAAAACTGCTTGCGCTCAGAACCGACTCTGGCAAAAAATGGGTATAACACCATTTAAGATTTCAGTTAATCTTTCTCCAAGACAGTTTCAGGAGAAAAATTTAGTCTCCACAGTTTCTAGAATACTGGCAAAAAATAAGCTCTCTCCATCTTGTTTAGAATTAGAAATCACTGAAACCACTGCCATGCAGAATACTGACTTAGCTAAAAGTATTCTAATGAAATTTCATGATATGGGAATTACTTTAGCAATGGATGATTTTGGCACAGGATATTGTTCCTTAAGTTATCTCAAACAATTTCCTTTAGATACAATCAAAATCGATCAATCATTCGTTAAAAATTTGATTGCCAATCCTGAAGATGTTGCTATTGTTAAAGCAATTCTAAGCTTGGGACAGGGATTAGATACAAACGTAGTAGCTGAAGGAGTACAATCACAAGAACTCAAAGAGTTTTTGACCACTTTAGAATGTCAATATATGCAAGGCTACTATTTTAGTCGTCCCATACCTGGAAAAGAAATGACCTCCTTACTCCTATCTGGTTCAGGGAAAGTTGGAGATAAATTCAATGTATTTTCTGGTGTTGGGGAAGAATTTTCTTGATTTTCTCTAGATCGCAAATGAACTAAAATACCTGCGCCTACTAAGAATAGTAATCCTAATATAATTAATTTCCCAGACAGGAATCCCGATTTTTTGGATCGGGCATTTTTTTCTAAGATTACTAATTCTGGCTCTTGGGCAAAATATTGAGTATCTGGGAGAATATCATCAATAATATTGAGCTCTGACCAAATGCTGGAATCTGCGATCGCAGATTCGACCTGTGACCAAAGAATCGGTGTGGGAGTTACTTCAGGATTAGATTTGACTTGATAATGAACTAGAGCGATTGTGACATTATCATGACCATTTCTTTCATTAGCGAGCTTAACAAATCTGTGAACTGCTTTGGTAATATCACCCTTACCATTCAACACAGGTAAGGCAATACTGCGCCAATACTGCTCTATGCGATCAAAATCACTCAACCCATCACTACAAAGCAAAAACAGACAGTCATCATCGATTACTAGACGTTCTGCATTAGGATGTAAGGTAGCGGATTCTCGCATGCCCAAAGCTTGAATCAAAGCTCCAGCAGAGGGATATTGAAGAGCATCCAAATATACTGCATAACCTAATCTAACCTCCCGTGATGCCAAATCATCGTCCGTAGTTATTTGATGACATCCTGTCTTGGTAATCCAATAAATTCTTGAGTCTCCTACATGAGTAAAATACAGTTCATGATTTCTTGCTAGGGTCATAACTAAGGTTGTACCCATGCGTTGTCTTTCTTGACGTTGCTCGCTGTCGTTACGCTGGTTGACCGAGTCGTTAGCTTCGTTAATATAAGTTATCAGTTGTTGGAGAATTTTTTCGGGATTGTTATGTTCTTTGGCAAAATGTAATTTACTAATTCGAGACTGTAAAAATTCAATTGTTTCTCCTGAAGCAATTTCTCCTCCATCATGACCCCCTACTCCATCACACACAATTGCCAGAGATTTATGGTTATGGCTAATATTTTTTGGACTATCACTGATAGGATAAGCAGCATCCTCATTATTTTCTCGGTTGGGACCAGAATCAGTACGAGCAAAAATTTGAGCCGAATATTCTTGAGATTGACTAGCTATTTCTAAGGCTCGATTCAACAGGATAATTACCTGTCCTATGTCTTCAATAGTCCTGTTTTCTAGACGCAGACAAAGTTCAGTCAACAGTTCCTGAATTGTGGGGGAAGCAGTTGTGGTTAGCTTCGACCATGTATTTCCCAATTGTTGAAGAGTTGGTTTTGTCTCTTTGTCCTGTTCTAGTTGTAGTATTTGCAAAAAAGGACCATTGACCCTAAGCAGTGGAAGTTTGAGTAATGTAGAGGCTACCCCTTTATTTTTTAAAGGTTTCCACAATTTAGCGGTTTGTAATAGTAAATTAAGCTGTTTTTGAGGTGTCGCTTTAGACCAGAAAAATTCAATGCTGGGAATTAATTGGGGATGGATGAGGGTGCCTGAGGCTTTTATGGGAACCGTACCATAGTTTAAAAGCCAAATATCAGTACCATCTAGTTGACCGTAAACCTGAGGTATATGGGGAGAATAAGCAGATAGCTTAAGGTAGGTAACAATTTCTGATGGTAGATCTTCTGGAATTTGAGGTATTGAACCTGGTTTGGTATCGAGAAAAATCTGATCTGTTAAAGGAAAATAGCGATCGCCAATTAGCCTACTTGATAACTCTTCTTCCCTAAGGTCAAAGCTCTTTTCTTGATCGAAAATAATTGGTTCAATCGACCAAAGATAACGCTTGATTACAGGAGTTTTACAACGCTTACAAAAACGACTCTCAAAGGCATTAAAAGCTTGGCAATGAGAGCTTGAGCATTGAATTTGTAGCTCAGGATTCAGCATAGATATTTTTGGCTGGGAGACGCGCTTCATATTTTTTGCGCTTGTTTTAAATTCTGTAACAAACTGGAGACTAATAGGATATTCACTAAAGACAAATTAATTTGAGTTTATTGGAATAGTAACTTAATCAAAAGTTAAGCCGATATTATATACTCACCAGTTTATTATGCCTAGAATCGAAATGTCGTAATTTTTTAGCTAATATAATGACATTTTTTCCTCAGACTTAACTATAGTTTTGTTTCTTATTTCCTCCGTCAATAATATAGAACATCATCAAAATCTTGCTATACAAGTGATTTAACCTGATTGACCTTTTTGGTACCAAAAAATTGGAGCAGCTAACTTTCTATTTCATGAAGGTCTTTTAATCGTTCAAAAAGCTCTTTTGTTAATTTTTGTGAACCTCGTCTTAAAGATTCTGTGACATAGTCTTGCACATTTATGGGAGAACCAATATCCACAGATACTTTTGTGCCCCAACTAGGATAAGTCTGATTATACCTAACACTAACTGGTAGAATTTCAACCTTATTTGCTGGGTGTTCGGACTGTACTTGCAAAGACATAAGAGCCACACCTCTTTTGAGATTTTGAACTTTGGGCTCTCGAAAAATTCCCCCTTCAGGAAAAATTACGATCATCTCTTCTTCCCGAAGTAAATCGACAGTGTGACATAAACTCTCCATTCCTGGTCGCTCCGTATCAACTGGAAATCCTCCCATACGACGGATAAACCAGCCTTGTAATCCCTTTACTTCCTGGGAAGAAACCATAAAACGTAAGTCTCTACCAGTGGCTAATTTACCCACAGCATAAGGGACAATTAAGGCATCCCAACGGGAACGATGAGTAGGTGCCACAATAACAGAACCATCTTCAGGTATATTTTCTTGTCCTGTAACCTTAATTTGGTCGAAAAACAAGGGTAAGACGACTTTGCATCCTAGGGGATATAGCAAATTTGCTAACCAAGGAGAAACACGAGAATTTAAAGATAGCTCTTTAGACTTATTTATATCTGAGGAACAAGCTGATTGAATCATTAACAAACTATGAAACTAAAATTAGAAATTGCCATTTATTGGCTTTACTACTTATAGGTTAGTTTTTTTGGGACTAGATGTGTTACATCCCAGGGACAGTTTTTGGAGTGAATGTAACATAAGGCTAGAGGTGTGTCACAATTGAAAGATGCAAAAGCTTACCTTAACTCGACCCGACGATTGGCATCTACATCTACGCGACGGTGCAGCCCTAAAGGCTGTTTTACCTCATACGGTACGTCAGTTCGCTCGTGCCATTGTTATGCCAAATTTGAAGCCCCCAGTACGCTCTTTCGCTGACGCTGTAGCCTATCGCGATCGCATCATGGCAGCAATTCCGTCTGGTAAGCACTTTGAGCCATTGATGACACTCTATCTTACCGACAACACGAGTCCGGAAGAAATTATTGCAGCTAAAGCATCTCAGTTTGTTAAAGCAGTCAAATACTACCCAGCTGGTGCAACGACCAATTCAGAGTTCGGTGTGACAGATATTCGTAGATGCGATCGCGTCTTTGAAACGATGGAGGAGTTAGAGATGCCTTTATTGCTACACGGAGAAGTGACCGATAGGGATGTTGATGTGTTTGATCGCGAGAAAGTATTTATCAAACAACAGTTGATTCCCCTCAAGCTAAGATTTCCCAAGCTACGGGTGGTGCTTGAGCATATTACCACCTCAGATGCTGTGAATTTTGTCCTGGCTAACAACAACATCGCTGCAACGATCACACCACAACATTTATTGTTTAACCGCAATATGCTATTTAAAGGTGGTATTCGTCCTCATTTTTATTGTCTGCCAATTTTGAAACGAGAGAAACATCGCCAAGCACTTTTACAAGCAGCAACATCTGGCAATCCTAAGTTTTTTCTTGGTACCGATAGTGCTCCACATAGCCGTGATAGCAAAGAAAGTTCCTGTGGCTGTGCAGGTTGCTTTTCGGCTCTACACGCCATAGAGTTGTACGCAGAAGCTTTTGAAAGCGTTGATGCCCTTGATAAACTTGAAGCTTTTGCTAGTTTCTATGGACCAGATTTTTATCAGCTTCCGCGCAATACCGAACAGATTACCTTGATCAAAAAGACCTGGCGTATTCCTAATGAACTGCCATTTATTGAATCTGGGATCGTGCCCTTGGGGGCAGGTAATGAGATAACATGGCAAATGGCGTGACACTAGCCTAGAATTGCTCACGGCAGCATTGGCATTGAATTTTTGTTCATCTCGGCTTAATTAGATTCAACTCCAGTAAAATAGTCTTGCAGAAATTCAGTAAATAACCGAACTTTAGTAGAAAGATGACGATTAAGGGGATAAAAAATACATAAACTTAAACCTACTGCTTGATATTCAGGCAAAATAATTTGTAATTCTCCTCGCTCCAATGCTTCGTCAAGAATAAAATCTGGTAACATCACAATTCCCAAACCTTTGATCGCAGCATCTTTCAAAACTTCACCATTATTAGCGCAAAAAACGGGATTAATACTAACTTTTTCGGTGTTACCATCTTTAATTAACAACCACTGACAACCAGAAGTAAGATAACCATAGTGTAAACAATTATGATTTTTAAGCTCATTTGGAAATTGGGGAATTCCCTGGGCTTGTAGGTAGCTTGGCGCAGCACAAATAAAACGGGGAACTGTTTTAATCTGATTAACGACTAAATTAGGGGATTGAGGTGGAGAGCCAATCCTTATGTTTAAATCATAGCCTTCAGCAATAGGGTCAACGAAACGATCTTCTAAAGTCAATTGAATTTTAATATCTGGATAACGAGTCATAAATTCAGCAACTTTGGAACCGAAAAAAGAAATACCAAA
>JASJDF010000146.1 GCA_030065715.1 Xenococcaceae cyanobacterium MO_188.B19
AGCAAAAGAGAGAGGTTGCGGAGAAAAGACTAGAAAAGTTGACATCTTCCAAAGATGAAGGATGGGCAAAAATCAAAGGTGGACTGGATAAGGCAATGGCAGATTTACAGAAGTCTTATGAAGATGCTATGGGTGAGTTCGATGAACAGAAACGATTTAATGAATCGGAAAAGAAACAAGAACCCTAAAGATTAAGACTGAGTCTCTACTGATTCTCCTTCACTAACCGAAGACTTGGTTCAGGATAAGTGATTATTTAGATATATAGTTTTGCTGCACCAGTCCAATAATCCCCCAATCCCCACAACTCAAGCTACTTGCGGAGTATCAAATTTTTCTTGGCACTGCTTGAGCCACTTAGCCAACATCTGAGTTTCCTCCTGTTCTAGATTCTCAAACCTCGACTTAGCTGCATCATAAATTCTCAATCGTTTATCCTCATCCCGTTCATTTTTTAAATTAATATACCAGAGATTTTTAAAATCTAGCTTAATAATATGCTTCGAGTTATTTTCCCATTTCGGGTCATGGCGCGTTTATTGCTTGCGTCCACTTGTGTTTTATTATCCTTAAATCCGCGGATTCAAGCCCAAGAATCCCCACGCCAAGATTTGTGGAAGTGCGTCAGGACTGAAGCCGAAGAATCTCCATGTGAATTGCTCAATAAAGCAGGTTCAATCTATCTGGATCTATCCCAGAAAACAATCGATGGATATCCAAGGGGTATTGACAACGGTGTCATTTGGGAAACGACGGAGGCAGGTAGTTGGACTAGTGGTTTTTTCCCAGGTATTCTATGGCAACTCTACAAATACACTGAGGATGACTCCTTTTTGGAACAGGCTCAGCGTTGGACTAATGGGTTAGAAGAACAGAAGACAGCACCAACTCATGACGTGGGATTCATTATCAACAATAGCTTTGGACATGGCTATCGAAATGCAGGAATCGAAAATTACAAAAAAATTACACTTCAAGCTGCAAAACATCTCGCATCACGTTTCGATCCGCGTGTCGGGGCAATCAAATCATGGGACTGGGGAAAATGGGAATCTAGGTATCCTGTGATTATAGACAATATGATGAATTTGGAATTACTGTTTTGGGCTGCCAAAAATGGTGGCGACCCTAAGCTTGCAGATATCGCCAAGACCCACGCGATGACAACTATCAGAGATCTTATTAGAGCCGATGGGAGTACATTCCATGTTGCTGATTATAATCGTGAAACAGGAGAATTAATTTGGCAAGGTACTCACCAGGGGTTAAGGGATAGTTCAATGTGGGCGCGAGGTCAGGCATGGGCTATTTATGGCTTCACGGTAGCTTATCGTGAGACTGAGGAAAAGATCTTCCTGGAAACAGCGTGTCGTCTCGCAGATCGATTCCTAGAGTCGCTACCAGAAGATGGTATCCCATATTGGGATTTTGATGCTCCGCAAGAGCCTGGAGAGCCGAAAGATGCATCGGCTGCTGCTATAGCAGCATCAGGCTTGTGGGAGCTTGGCTCTCTCGTAGATGAAACAACTTTAATGATAAAATATCGCGAGGCTTCGCATCATCTTGTGAAAAACCTATCCTCCGATCGCTACCTAGCCTTCAAATCAGGTTTGCCAGCCGTACTCCTACATAGCACAGGCAATAAACCAGACAATAGTGAAATAGATGTACCGATTATTTACGCTGACTACTACTTCATTGAAGCACTAATAAGGCAATTATCAAGTGTGAATTGGCGTTGAGACAGCAATCGGTCGGGTAAGAGACCATACGTCACCGCATCTCTCTCCCCTAAGAACGCAGCATTACTATCGGATCGCCTAACTAATTTCCGAATCAATAAAATTACCCGTAGCTTGAAAGATTTGAACTCCACCACCACCATTAGACTCAAGAGCCGAATTACGAGAGATTGTGCTTCCTTCGACAGTTAAGGAGGAAGAAGTAGCATTGTGTCCTTCAATATAAATCCCCCCGCCATTTTTCCCCTGATTTTCTACTACTTCACTATGTCTTAGGGTTAGATTGCCCTCTTTGATATGAAATGCTCCGCCGTTTTCGTCAATAGAGGGGAACAAAGCGATCGCCCAATGGAAAAGATAACAGGAAAACTCACCTAATTTGTTAGCCTCTTTTCGTAACATGAAAATCGTTGGTAACGCCATTACAACGATACAACAGTTATTTTGTAGAGTAAGATAGAAGCGTCTACAGGAATGGGATAGTCCGCTCCTCCACCGTGAAAGATGTCAAGAGCAAGTCCAGAGAATTTTTCTTTTGAGGACTTTCGGAATATTACTTTTTTAGCTTGAGACACTAAGCGATTGTTGAGATAAATTTCCACTTCACCATCAGCCTTACTTGGAGTATTTAAGCTCACAATCATACGGACATTATTGATTTGCTTATCCCCAAGCCTAATAGTGGGATAGTTACTATCAACCTTTCCAATAATATATAAGTCTTCTAATGCTTTTTCGGCTTTTTTGTATGGTGCGGGGAAATAAGTTCCGTAGTTGTTTTTCTGACCTAGATGATAAAGATAACCAAACAACGCTATTTCCTCAGCACGATGACTTCTATACGAAATCCTAGCTGATGCACCATTTGTGCCATCAGAAGGATGCTGACCTGTCGTACATTCAGCGATACATAGTCCTAGAAGCTTACCCATTTGAGGAAGAGAACCAGAATGCCCCTCCAGACCCAAAAACGAAAAACTATATTCAAGATAGATGCGATCAGAATTTATTTCAAGAGGAATCTTGGCAGTTACTCCAGTTTCTGAAGTACCGTATTTATCCTTTGGTAGCTCTATTTTTAAGGCACTTCGCTCTTTAAGGGATGGATGCTCGACGATTCTGGCTCTTTGATCGAAACCTTTGAAGCTCGTCCTTATGTCGTAGAGGTCTCGATTGGTAATCGTGAAAAAATCTGAAGCCCTTGCACTATCAAAAGGTAAACTTTCACCAGAGCTAAGATCAAAATGAGTAAGATCGAAGTTGACTGTCTCTTTGGGCTGCTGTAAATTCTTACGATGACTTGTAAATAGTTTTTTAGAAGGGGAGTTTACAGATTCGCATCCAATATTGAACGATGCTACAAAGTAGCCAAGAGATTTGCTCAAAAAACTATTTATTGGCTTTCTTTGAGCTATTGCTATGACGAGTACTATACTAAAAGCGATAGTACTTGCTATTAACCTTTTCATTTTTGATCCTTAAATATCGAGCAATTATTTTTTAGTTAATATTTTTATCTTGTCGTCAGACTAAATACAGATTTGCGTTCGTAAACGAGGTAAAATCAGCCAGGTTTATCATCAGGAGCAATCTATAAACTATGCAGTGGGTCAAAACTGTTGCCTTCGATTGACGGTGGGAGATACTCCTAGTTATCAAACGATGTTATCCGCAGGTGTATCCTTTAGGAATTCTTAAACGACAAGGAGCATATCCAACCACCGTGTTGAGTATGATTTCAATATTTTTATTTTAAATGGTGAGATCTCAAAATTACATGCGCCGATATTTTCAGAGAATTGCACTTGAGATGCTACATCTAGCTCAACCAAGCCCCTCATCTTGCTGGTTGGCTTCAAATCTCTCACACTACCAGATGGTTCCCCATAAGTTAGGTAATTTATTTTCCTACCTAATCGATATGGTTGAATTAGTTGAATCCTACCTTTATAAGTGTCGTTACCTATCTGAAAAGATACTCTCGATCCTTTGGTAATTTTTTTTCCTTCCTTTTTATTTACCAGAAAATCGATTATGGGTTTACACAAAGCAATTGAAACAACTTCTTCGCCACTTTTTAGGAACACTCCTTCTATCGGGATCGAATTAGGTAATATCTTGCCTGAAATCGTAGATACAATGGGAATTTTTGGCAGATCGTTTTCACTGGTAACGGCAGTAAAAATTTCAGGAGTTAAGTATGCAATAACTTGACCCTGTTTAACATACATATTTGGCGAAATTAGTAGTTTTGATACTGTTCCAGAGTGATCGGATTTTATCGTTCGCCTTGGTGGATTAAGATAGGCTTGTTCGATAGTAATAAAGTTTTGCAAATCATAGATATGGTATCCACAAATAACCAGAATAATTAATGAAAAACTACTTAAAATGGGAGCTACCAACCATCGCTGCGATTGATAGGGAATGTTGGATTTAACTAATTTACAAAAAATCTGAGGTTTCATGGATTTGTCTTTGATAGATAGTTAGCCTGAGTTCGGGTTAAGTGGTGAAACTAGAAACTTGATTTTTTCTCTCTCAAGCAATTAGCTATAATGTACAGCAAGTAAATTTCTTATGGGTCACGGTATCCTTATCCGAAGGTGTCTATCAAGGATTTCTAAAGGATACACCTGCGGATATACCCTTGAGGGTTAGCACTATGGTTTATCAAAAAGCGATTAATTAGCAACGAAATAATTAGGGTTTTAACCTATCCCGAACTCAGGTTAGTTAGATGTAGCATTGCCAGTCTATTCTCAAAGTGCAGACTTATTTTGACGGTGAAAGAGCCTCAAGGGAAAGAAATGCATCTCGCGTTCACCGTGTTGACCGACGCTAAATTTTTCCAAAATATCGATTATTTGCCCTTCACCATTGGCAGAGACCGATTCTATATCGGAATAAATATGTTTAAATTCGCTTTTACCCTTGAGATACAAAGTACCGTTGAGCCTCACTCCATTGGCAATGATAGAGCTATCATGAGTTTCTATTGTAGCTCCACGCTTATTTGTGGAGTTTTCTGTAGATAGAGTCAAATCGGATAACACAATGCCGTTTGCAGATTTTACTAACAGCAATGGTTGAATGTCAGAAAACAAAAGCTGAGAGTTGTGTTTTGAGTCTCCAATTATACTAATGTCGTTTCGGTCAATGGAAATAGACTCTTCTAATTCAACAGTTCCATGTACGATTAATATTAACTCGCTATAGGATTTATGAGGAATAAAACTTTGAATCTCATCATTTATTTGTCGAGCCGACCAAGTTCGATCTAAGTGTAAGATTTTGGGTTTTTCATTTTTTAATGTAGAAACAGGAGAAGTATTCGGTTTGACAACAAATTGAAAAATCTCTTGAGGATTAATTTTGCCACGAGTGATTTGGGCTGCAAGGTAGATAAAACTTAATAAAACAATTCTTGATGCCTGCATAATAGAAGTTTTAACCAACATCTCACGTCTGGAACTGGCTGCGTTTGTCGCTTGACTATGACGTACCCATTTTTGCATTCCCAATGCAGGTAGGGTTGCGAGTTTTATATAGGCTGCGCTCCATCTGGAAATTACAATTAAAGGTATATCAAGTAACAAAGCTAGAGGATTTTTGCAGACGATGTCAAAAGAATGTCGATAAATTGTGGTCATTTGTATCGCTGTTGCCCACATAACCCATTCCACAAGAGAGGTAAAATACCTTAAAGGGCGGTCGTATAGAATATGATCTTTTAATGCTAGAAATGCCAGCATCGGTACTAAAGCACCAGTAAAAGGATGAATCAGTTGGTCGATAATTTCAAATCTTAAATAAGCTCCTGTTGTTTTACTACCAAGGTTGATAGCTCTCCATAAATTTCTATATGTGTTGCCAAACCAACGCTGCATATTGGTAATTGCATGTAAGAGAGGACCTTGCGAAATTATGTTTTCTAGAGATATGACCTTAGCATCAGGTACATACAGCATTTTTACAGGCAACCGATTGGTGATTTTTAAATATTTAAATATTGCGAACCAAGTTGATTTGTCATCACCAGAAAGAAGCGGAATCTTTCCCCAGATAATTGACCAGCAAACATCGGTTTGAACTATTTGAGAAAAATCTGGTATTTTGGCAATCTCCCATCTAATACCTGAAAAGCGTCCTGTCAAGACAGAAAGTTTTTCTCCGTATGACTGAGCCGACATTTGTATGTGTCTTTTTGCCATGTGAAGGGAAAACCATCTAGATAATATTTTTCCTCCCAATCCAGTTGTCTTGCGATCTACAAAGTTGACTTTCTCATTTGTAGTAATAGCATGGCATTGAGTGGATTCCATGATCGAACTGCATTTTTTAAGCACTCCGCTAGTAACTTGCGAATCACCATCCATCAGCCATAAGACAGAATTGTCAGGGAAGTCTATATGTTGAAATGCTCTCAGGGCAATTCCCATTGCGTATCGCTTTTTCTGACCTTTCCAGAATTCATCTGCTTTTGGCTGAAAGTCTTGATAGAGCCTCAGCAGAATTATTTTTGGCAACACAAGAGGTGTTGAACTAACAATATTTAGTTCTTTTCTTAATCTTTGACCAAAAATAGAAACTTCAAATTGCTGAAGGAGTCGATCGCGCTTTTTGAGTTCTTTGGTGTTTGCAATGTGAATAATTTGTTGAAGATACTCTTTTTCCTTGGCATCGGGACAATCTGGCTTTATTTCTAAGCTAATAGTAAGAGGCTCAACTTGTTTAATTATTCTCTCGATAAATGTATGTTCGTTAATTTTTTCATCCCGATCAAGATTCTTGTTGACCTTTGCCCAATTTACTTTATCTTTAGCACTAACCCCAATCACTATGGGTTTTGATAAATCCCTAGCCTGCTTGGCAATTGCTGAAAAAACTTTAGTGGTAACGAGACGATCTTCTTCGTATGTTGGAATGACCATTAGATTTTGTGGTAAATCGTCAAATGCTACTTTTGAAGCATTCTTTTTGATTTTTGGGTAGATGATAGATATGAAAATATTGGCTCGAACCGAACGTAGAGTTTGCCAAATGTAACGTTGCAGTGCAATGAGAGAAATACCGCCAATCATCCATAGAGTTGGATAAGCGAAATTCACTCCAAGGAAGTTTTTACTATAAATCAAAGTTCCCAGTGGAATCAATCCCAAAATAGTTTCTGCGATCAGAATCAAGGCAAACTTTCTTTTGTCTTTTCTGACAATAGAGTTAAAACTATTGTCCGATCCCTCGACAGAAAATGTCTCATGTTCCATGTCCATGAACCTATCCCACTAATAGTTTATTAATCCAGATGTGAATAGTAGCTAAAAACAAGAAAACATAACTGCTAGCTTCACTACCAATGCAGACAAGTTCCACTTTGCTCAAATGTCTTCCCAAAAAAGAAGAAGATATTGGGGTGAGGGACTCCAAAAATTCCTTGATAAAAAATTAACCTAGATTAAAGCTTAGCGCTCTTTTGGGACTCTGGGGGAGATAGAATTAAGAAAAAGAGTCTGAAACCGAGAGGTGGTATATGGTTAAGCCACGTCCAGCACGCCAAACAGTCAAATTTGTGGATGAATACTGCGAAACCTATCGAAACTTATTTCCAGAAGTAAGAACATTTGAATATTTTAAGTATCTGCATTTGGGAATGATTTCAGATATAAAAAGGAAAAGTTTACCAGCTCGCGCGTTCCTTGGGTGATTAAAAATCACCAGGGTCGCTCGCCAATAGCTAAAGCAGTAGGATTAGAAAATGGAGAAGGATTAGATCACTTTTTAACAGAGTCACCTTGGTCAGTAGAGTCCATAAGAACAAGGAGACTAAAGTTAATTTTAAAAGTCATTAAGGAAGAAGAAATAGTTGTTATTATCGACGAAACAGGGGACAAAAAGAAGCGGTGCGACCCTGCGGATTAAAAATCCGCCAAGGAACGCGCACCAAGACGGAAAGACAACAGATTATGTCAAGAGGCAATACATTGGTAACCTGGGAAAAATTGAAAATGGAATAGTAGCAGTAACATCTTATGGTGTATTAAGAGGAATGACATTTCCTTTAATAGCAGAAGTCTATAAACCAAGAGAAAGATTAAAAAAAGGAGACAAATACAAAACCAAGCCACAAATAGGAGGAGAAATTATCAAGAAACTAAAAGAAATGGGATTTAAAATTAAGCTAGTATTAGCAGATAGTGAATATGGGGAAAGCGAAGGAAATTTTGTTAGTATCTTAAATCAAGAAAGACTAAATTTTGTCTTGGCGATACGAAGCAATCACGGGATGTGGTTAGCACCAGGACAAAGAGTAAGATGCAATAAATGGCGAGAGTTTGAGAGAGTATTTTCAACAGGCAAGAAAGAAAAAAGGTATATAAGAGAGATAATTTTTGGCAAAAAAAGAGCAACTAGGTATTGGCAAGTAACCAATAATAAAGAAACATTACCCTCGAACTCAACCTGGTATATTATGACCAAGATACCGAAGATTAAGTATCAAGAAGTAGGGAACTTATATGGGTTAAGAAATTGGGTAGAGTACGGATTAAAACAAAGTAAAAACGAATTAGGTTGGGCAGATTTTCGAGTAACTAAGTATAGTAGAATTGAAAAATGGTGGGAAATAGTGATGAGTGCTTACTTGGTGGTAAGCTTACAATTAGAACAATTAAACGAGGCAAAAGAAGTCAAGTTGGATTTAGGTACAGCAGCAAAAGAAGAAATTAAAAAACACCCTTGGTGGGATGAAGGAAAAGGCTGGAAAAACATCTTAAATAACTTACGACTATTTATCCAGCCTTTGTGTTATTTTAATCTCTTAAAACCTTGGTTGATAATTGAATTTAGTAGTCAAATAATTCGATTATTTTGTCGATTATTTTTCCAGCTTAATCGCTTAATAAATTCAATTTTAGAAAGAATTTTTCCGCACAATTTCTATTTCTCTTCTGCCTAGAGTCCCAAAAGAGGGCTAAGAGAGTAATCTTATTTCATGTTTTGAAGGTTTTGTGAAATAAGATTATTTTTATTTTATGATGCTGGAATTGCTCTTCTGTTCCTGTTCGCTCAGGATTTTATCCTCTCTTGTATCAAATTTTGAATAATTTGCTCTTCTTCTTGTGGTGATACGCCAGCTTTGACCTTTTTCCAGTTAAGACGAGATTTATATTCTAAAAATGCTAATTCTTCGGCTTCTTCTCCTTGATGCTCGTCCATATATGCTCTTAGTTCTTCTGTTGTCATTTCTTCAAAATTATCAGACATATTCAAAGTCTCCGTTTTCGTCTATAGCTATTTTTATTTCCCGATCAAAACCAGCCTCAATATAAATTAGCTTTGCTATTCGGTAATATCTAAATATTATAATAGGCAGCAATCCTCTGGTGATGTATTGACAAAGTATTGCTGCCTTTATTGCTTGCTCTGGAGTCATTAATTAATTTTTATTCTCCTACTTTTGTTCCTAACTCAGGAATTTTTATCAACAGAGTTTTTTGGCTCTTCCATATTGATTTTATTAATAGATTTTTTAGTCAATGGGTCAGACCGATTGTTAATTCAAAAATAGTTAGTTGAAAAATTATTTGTTGTTTTTTTTATTTGTTGACAAGATTTTTTTTGCTTCTACAGAAGAATTTTCTTCTAGACTTGCAAGTTTATTAATCAACATTTTCGCTAAACGCGCAGATTCTTCTTTTGACAAATATTTTTCGACTAAAATTTCAATTAATCGAGTAGTTTCGTGTTCAGGGAGATAGTTTAATTCAGCAAGTAAATCTTCTGCAACTTTTGATTTTCCAGTAATACTGTTTTTTGTTTCACCATATCGCAAATAATCAAGTAAATATTCCACCGATTGTCTTGAATAAGTAGCGATAAGTTGAAGGCTTTTGATCGCGGGCATGGCTTCACCTTCTTCCCAGGCTCTAACTGCTGCATAAGAAACACCTAAGGTTTTGGCAAAAGCTCTTTGACTTTGATTCCCTCTAAGTTGCCTAATAAATTTAGCTAGTCTTTCTTGAGAACCATGCTCCATTAATAAATCAAAAAAAATTTGTATCAATCTATTCATATCATGCTAAGTTGATAGTTGAGTAAGCCATCATGATATTTGCGCCTATCAAAAAAAATGAATCAATCTAAAATCTCTAAAAAACACTTAGTTGGTGTATTTTTTAGGACTGATCGAGAACTAAATTTAAAGATTAAAATAGCAGCTTTTTCTGAGGAGTTATCGCAACAAGAGTTAATATACAAAGCTTTGAGAGCGTATTTTGTTGATAATCCTGTCGATTTATCTGAGTTTGCCGAACTTGCCTGAATATAACTTTTTGCAAAGCTTTAATTTTTATGCAAACAGCAAAATAACTTAATCATGAGCAATGTAGAAGATATAGGCTTGCCCGTAATGCGCGCCGATATTCCAGGTAAGTTTGAACCAGTGACAGATTATGAATATATCAGTACTCAAATAATGGCGAGTTTGATACAAAACGAAACAATGTCAAGAATGGTTCATCAAGATTCAAGCCGACAGATGATCGTCAAGCTTGCCTGTGACTTGGCTGATGCTTTGGTAGTGGAAATTAAAAATAGGAAATCTAATGGAAAAATCAGCTAGATTTTTTGCCAGACAAAAAGCTAAAAATGACAGGCTCAAAGAAATAGACCGCCAAATTGCAGGCTGTCACGAAGATATAGAAACTGCAAAATATGAGATTCAGTCTTGGGAAGAGGAAAACGCGGTAACTGGCGAGGATATGCCCCTAGAACATTTTTATCGAGATATCGAATTCGCTTGGCAAAACATCGAAAAACTTTGTCGGCAAAAGCAGGAAATACAACAGGAATTTGAAAATGAAAGTACCAACTAGACAAATAGACGATTACAGCGATCGCAACGGATTAAAGCCAGCTACAGGCAAATTTCTTAGAACGATATACGTTAAAGCCAAAGCTTACTATCAAAAATTCATTGTCAACTTACACGACCTAAACCAAGAATTAGCCAGATGTCGGCAAAAGGGTTTATATTCTCCAGCCACTTTAAAATATGTTCGCGATCAAATTATGGAGTTGCCAACAGTAAAAGTTAAACGTCAACACAGTGCCTATGTTTTTGAGCTTATATTAATTCCTTTTTCTGATGTGAAAAAAAATCAAAAAATCGATGAAAAAATAAAAAAGCCCGAACCAAGGGAAAAAGAGCCAATGTACGATCCAGAGCCAGACACAGGCGACGCATCACCAGGGACGGGGTTGGAACAGCAGCAGCCTTTAGAGCAGACAAGCGAAGATACTGGATTAAATCAACAACTACTGATCCAGACCAACAAATTATGTAAGGAAGTCGGCATTAACTATCAAGTCGAAGACTTACCCAAGATTGCTAAATACGGGGTCGATGCAGTTAAAGCAGCCATAAAATTATTTAAAAAACGTAGTCTCACTTCTAAAATCCGTAACCCTGCTGGTTGGTTGCGAAGCTGTTTAGAACGTGGCTGGTATAGATATGTAGAGGATTCCATACCAGTTAGTGCTATTGAGCAGTTTAGAAAGCTTAGAGAATATCTCTTAGAAACTTTGGGGACGCTTCCTATTTAAAAAAAAGAAGTCTGAAGTAACATCCTCAGACCAAGCAACCTACGTAAATACACGTAGAAAATAAGACAAAAGGATTATAACACTATGAATACAACAATATGCACAAAACCTTTGACATTAGTAGATCATAAGCGTTCGTTAGAGTCTGATATTGAATCTGCGATCGCTACTATTCAACAGATTAAA
>JASJDF010000147.1 GCA_030065715.1 Xenococcaceae cyanobacterium MO_188.B19
CTTCCTGTATGTAGGCAATTAGCAAGAGTCAAAAATCTTTTAACTCCTGATGCTCTGATTGTAGCTTTAGGCACAGAAATTTATTTTTCACCTCAAGATACAACCCCCAACCCAGAATGGTCAAAAATTTTGACCCAAAATTGGGACAGAGATGGGATTTTTGCGATTACCAAGAATTATACTGAGCTACAATTGCAACCAGAATCAGAGCAAAATTCTTGGAAAATCAGTTACTATTTAGCACAATGGCAAGCGGAAAAAATATTACCTAGTCTCAAAGCTGATTTACGAGATGCTGGATGGGAAGTGAATTTAGTTTATCTTGCTGGACAAGATTTAGAAATATTACCCAAAAACGGTGATAAAGGTTTAGCCGTGAGATTTTTGCAAGAGCAATGGCAAATTCCCCCAGAACTTACCATAACTTGCGGAGATTGCCTTCAGGATATAACCTTATTCAATGGATTAGAAAAGGGAATTATTGTTGGGAATGCTCAACTAGAACTGCGGCAATGGTATAAAGAAAATCGTAATGACTCTTTATATCTAGCTAAAGGGTTTTGTGCAGGAGGTATTTTAGAAGGATTAGAACATTTTGGTTTTTTATAATGCGATCGCTAGTTTGGCAAAATCCATCCCCCGATCTAGTTTTACTCAATGATCAGATTCATGTTTGGCGTGCTAATCTCGATCTTGCTCCCCAACAGATAGAGAAATTAGCAATAATACTATCAGAAGACGAAAAATTAAGAGCCAATCGTTTTCGATTTGCCAAACATAGAAGGCGTTTCATTGCTGCTAGGGCAATTTTAAGAGAATTATTAGCAGGATATCTGCAAACTTCAGCAGAACAAATCAGTTTTACCTACAATCCCCAAGGAAAACCAGAACTAGCATCTAGTTTTAATAATATCGATCTACAGTTTAATATTTCCCATTCCGAAGATTTAGCTTTATACAGTTTTAATTATCAACAACAAATTGGTATAGATTTGGAATATTTACGAGAAAATGTTGATTATGCAAGTATTGCTAAACGCTTTTTTTGTGACACTGAATTTCAATTAATTAGTAGTTGTATTGCCGAAAAACAACAACAAAGATTTTATCAATTATGGACAGCAAAAGAAGCCTATCTTAAAGCTATAGGAAAAGGATTAGGGGGAGGGTTGGAAACTTCAGAAATCAAATTAGATCAAGAAGACAATATCTATTTACACAGTATTAGTAATAAACCAGAAACAGCGAGTGATTGGTCATTGTATAATTTTATTCCCGAAACTAATTTTGTTGCTACCATCGCTCTATCAGGAAAGGAAAAAACACTAGTAGCAATTAATCATATTTAATCGTTGATTGTTAATTGTTCATAAATAAAACAACTTTCTCAGTCTTCCTTATCTCTCTTGCTCTAGTTATTACTCATTACTCATTATATGCGGAGCGGTATCCTTTAGGACTTATTACTTCAACCTTAAGAGGTAATCACTAAAATGTATCAAAAGTATTTTGAGTATTTTGAGTATCCTGTAACTTCCATCCCTCATTTTCGGAAAGATTTAATATTTTTTGGTGATACTTAACTAAAGTAGGACGATGACCTACACTGACAAAAGTAGTTTCCGTTTTTTGTAAATGAGTGTATAAACCCTCTTCATTATTAATATCCAAAGCACTGGTAGCTTCATCAAGGATGGCGTATTTGGGCTTATTAATTAGAATACGAGCAAAAGCTAATCTTTGTTGTTCTCCTAAAGATAAAACATCTCCCCAATCTTTTTCTACATCAAAACCACCAAATCTTTCTGCTAAATCTAACAAATTCACTTCTTGTAAAACTGCTTCTAATTCTCGATCAGAAATATCTAGACTGTCGTGGGGATAAGTAAGCTGACTACGGAGAGTACCCAAGATCATATAAGGTTTCTGAGGCAAAAAGAGCATATCTTCTAAAGGTGGGCGAATGACAGCACCAGTTCCCGAATTCCACAATCCTGCGATCGCTCTTAACAAAGAACTTTTCCCACAACCACTAGCACCCATAATCAACAACCCTTCTCCTGACTGCAACTCAATAGATAAATTTTTAACTAGAGTTCTTTGATAATTAGGAGTTTGTAAGGTTAAATGTTCTATAGCTAGACGACCATCTTGAATATTATCAATAGTAGGACGTTCTGTATAGCCACTAGCAATTTTACTTTTGGGTTTTTCTAGATAATTTTCAAAAGCGTGCAAACGATCAATTCCTGCTACAAAAGCAGTTAAAGACTGGAAGCGATCAACGATAATATTTAAAGAATAAAACACTCGCGAAAAAGCGATTTGAGCTTCAGTAACTTTTCCTACTTCAAATTCTCCTGAAAAAACACTAGGAGCTACTACTACTACAGGAATTAGATAGGGTAAAAATTCGTAAGCATTAGTAAATAATTTGAGATATAACTCTCTCCAAATAATTAATAAATTAAAATTACGAAATACATCTTCAAATATTTGTTTTAGTTTATTAGACTCTTGGGTTTCTCCCTGATAAAAAGCAATAGATTCCGAATTTTCTCTTATTCTGACTAAGCCAAACCGAAAATTAGCTTCTTTCTTTAATTGATCGAAATTTATCTTAACGAGTTTTTTTCCAAAAACCCCTGTTGTAATTAAAGTTCCTGCAATAGCATAAATAATTAGTAAGATTACTAAATTAGAAGATATATTCCAAAGAACAACACTAAAAGCGAATATTTGAAAAATAGAATTAACTATAACTAAAAATACTCTTAAAGATTCTTCAGTAAAACTTTTTATATCTTCAGATATTCTTTGATCTGGATTATCAATTTCTGTATTAAAATTGCCCAGTTTATAAAAAAATCTATTACCAAAATATCGGTCTAAAAAATGATAGCTTAACCAGCGTCGCCAATGAACACCAAGCCAATCTTGAACGTAGTTATACCCAGCAAATAAAGGTACATAAATAATTAAAACACCTAAAAAAGTTTTAACTGTTGTCCAAAAACGCTCAACATCTTTGGCTGAAAGAGAAGATATAACTTCTCCTTGGGTTTTGGTAAGAATAACACTTAACTGGGTGTAAGCAATTAGCAAACCAAATAATAAGGCTAGTATTGATAAACCTCTTTTTTTTTCTTCGCTAAACCAGTAGAGTTTAGCAATATCCCAAAATCTTTTAAATACTTTTAAGCCTAATTGATTCATTGATTATTATTATCGAAATAAGAATTTAAAAAGTTTGGCAACTAGTTACTCAATAGCACAATTAATCATTAATTCCTAACTACATATTCTAATAAACCGCTACAAGAATCTAAGAGTAAATCAATTACATAATCAAATCCCGATTCTCCGCCATAGTAAGGATCAGGTATTTCTTTATCATTATGATTCTGAGCAAAACTGCACATCATCTGTACTTTATCACGGTATTTTTCTTGAGGATCAAGATAAATAATATCGCGGTAGTTTTCTCGATCCATCGCTAGAATCAGGTCGAATTCTTCAAAGTCTGAAACTTTGAATTTTCTAGCTGTTCCTTCTAAGATAATGTTGCGCTTTTTTGCTGCTGCTCTCATACGGCGATCTGGAGCAGAACCGATGTGATAAGCAGATGTTCCTGCTGAATCACAAATAATTTTCTCTGCTAGATCAGCTTCTTTGATCAGATGATTCATAATATTTTCTGCTGAAGGAGAACGACAAATATTACCTAAGCAGACAAAGAGTAGTTTATAATTCATAGATATTTAGCAATTTTTAGTATCTACTATAACCTAAACTTAAGGCAGTCAGAATAATCTATCACAACAAGAACCAGGTTAGCCCAAATTCTCTTTTCGGCGTTGGTGAATGGGTAATGTTTTTGATGCAAGTATCAACGAAAAACTAATGATTGAACATTCTAATACCATTTATCAAAAGTCACTGGAGACTTAGTTAGAGATATAAAATAATTAAAAAAGCCAATGTCAGGAAGACCAAGAATTGAGATTACTGAATCAGCAGAGACACTCAAATCTCTCATGAAGAAGCAAAAAACTGCTTTAAACCATGCTAAAGTGCAGAGCTTATACCTCTTGAAAATAAACGTTGCAGAAACCGTGAGATATTTAGCAATAATCATGGGCAGATCTGAATCAACAATTCATTATTGGTTTCAGTTATACAAAACTGGAGGGATGTCAAAACTTCTGGAAGAACCACCTCAAACAGGAAGACCGACAAAACTACAAATAGAAACCATAGCTAAAATTCAACAAGAACTATCTGAACCTGAAGGATTTGATAGTTATCAAGAAGTAAAGTTATGGCTATTAATTTGCCAAGATATTGAAATAAGCTATCCCACAATACACAGAATTGTTAGATATGAATTGAAAGGAAAATTAAAAGTACCTCGTCCGACTCACGAAAAACAACAACCAGGAATAATTAAAGCTTTTAAAAATCACTTTCCCGACCGAATCAAGGGATTAGTACAGGAAATTAGAGAGCAATGGGGAAATAAGCCAGCTATTTCTTATTGGTTACTCGCGCGTTCCTTAGCCGAGGAAACCTTATCCGAAGGTGTATCCTTTAGGACGGCAGGGTCGCTCGTCAAGATGAAACTAGATTAGGTTATCGAACAGAATCAGGGAGAAAAATAACCAGAGCAGGTGTTAAACCAAAACAAATTTTACAGTGGCATTATAGTTATTACTATATTTATGGTGTAGTAGAGCCATTAAAAGGAAGAAGTTTCTTTTACGAGTTTTCACATTTTAATTCTAATTGTCTGGGAGCTTTCTTAGAGCAATTTGCCCAAGAATATCATGATGAAATACATATTATTCAGCTAGATAATGCTCCTTGTCATACAGCACATAAACTAATAGTTCCCTAGCTACTTTTGAGAAATGGTATAATTTTTAACCCTGAATGATCTAGTAGAAAAAGGTTGTATCATCATCTCGATTCAAAGAGTATTCTTAATACTCAGAAACAATAATAACTATCTGATTTTCCTAGACTGAGTAATTCCCCAAGTTAGTAAAATCACAGGAATAATTCCTACTATAACTATTGCCAAGGCTGGAGCAGAAGCTTCAATCAGTCTTTCGTCAGAAGCATACTGATAGACTCGGATAGCTAGAGTATCAAAATTAAAAGGACGAATTACTAAAGTTGCAGGTAATTCCTTCATTACATCCACAAAAACTAGCATAGCAGAAGTTAACAGAGCTCCAGCCATTAAAGGTGCGTGGATTTTTACTAAGGTAGGAGTGGCAGTATAACCTAGACTACGGGAAGCATCATCGAGACTGGGAGTAATTTTATTAAGACTAGATTCAGTGGAACTGAAAGCAACAGCTAAAAATCTTACGAGATAAGCAAAAATTAAACTAAATATGGTTCCTGAAAGTAATAAACCTGTAGATTGTCCCAAAGTTGCTTTCATCCAGCTATCTATAACGTTATCAAAGTTCCCTAAAGGAATTAAGATTCCCACTGCAATTACTGAGCCTGGAATAGCATAACCCAGAGCAGCAATTCTTACCGCTGTACGCATTAGCCAATTGGGTTGGAGTCTTTGTCCATATGCCAAAATTAAAGCAATAATTACCGCAACGGCAGCAGTAATAATGGCTAGAATAAAACTATGCTGCGCTAATTCCCAAAAATCATCATCGAGTGTAACATCCAGATTATTTAAAGTCATCTGTAATAGATAAACCGCAGGAATGATAAATCCTAACATTACAGGAAACAAGCAAGCCAACCCAGCTAAAATACCTCTTCCCCAACCTAGTTCATATTTAGGTATTTGTTGTCCAGAGGCAGACATTTGATAATATTTTGCTTGCTGACGAGATAATCTTTCTAAAATAATTAAAGCTAGAATAAACAACATTAAAAAAGCAGCCAACTGTGCTGCTGCTGCTCTTTCTCCCATTCCCAACCAAGTACGATAGATACCAGTGGTAAAAGTTGTCACTCCAAAATATTCTACTGTGCCAAAATCATTTAGGGTTTCCATTAATGCTAGAGCTAAACCAGCCATAATAGATGGTCTAGCTAAGGGTAAAGCAATGGTGAAAAAACCCCGCCAAGGATTACAACCAAGGGAACGACTAGCTTCTATCGTACATACTGACTGTTCTAAAAAAGCCACCCGCGCCAACAAATAAACATAGGGATACAGCACCAAAATTAGCATTACTACGGCACCCCACAAAGACCGAATATTGGGAAACCAGTACTGCTCCAAACTAGTCCAGCCGAAAATATTGCGTAATCCAGTTTGTACTGGACCAAAATAGTCTAGTAAATTGGTATAAGCATAAGCTAATAAGTAAGCTGGTGCAGCTAAAGGTAATAGTAATAACCATTCCAGCCAGCTACTACCGAGGAAACTACACATTGTAACCAGCCAAGCCGTACCAACTCCAAGAACTAAAACTCCTATACCCACTCCTATCATGAGCCAGAAAGAATTAGTAATGTAATCAATTAGTACAGTATCTAACAAATGTTGCCAAATTTCTCCAGCATCCGTAAATATACTGCTAAAAATAAATATAATTGGGGTAGCAATTAGTAATGCGATCGCAATTACAATAATTATCCAGCCGTTAAAGAAACAATGCTGTAAAACAGGATTAATAAAAGTTTTCATACAACATAGAATACACTTTTGTTACAGTGTCTTCCTAATTTTTTAAAAGTAAGATAAATAATACCTAAGTCTAATTAACAGAATAATTCTCTGACAGATGCTAGTATTTAAACACTTTAGCTCTATAGTTAAACTTGTTGATGCTGCTTACTTATAATAAGCCCTATTCCATTCCTCAACAATGCTATTTTCCCACTCCATGATTCAGCGACGTTTATATTTTCTACTGGCTTTAGGAATAACCTGTTGTGGTTTCAATGTTTCTGTAGCAGCACAAACCCCAGCCGTTCCTAAAACCAGAGAACCTTTTATCACTGAGGACAGTAGTATTCAGGCACTGGATACTATGGAAACACTCAAGTTAGGCTATGATGCTCTAATGAAAGCTGGTTATGCAGCAGATAAAAAACGAGACTACAACACTGCACTAACTTATTTTCGTCAGGCTCTGATTTTGCGTCCCAATGATTCTTGGGCAAATAAAGCAATCAACAATATTACGACTCATGCTTTTGATCGATATATGCAAGCTGGTTACAAAGCTGATATAAGTAAAGATTACCAACTAGCTTTAGAGCACTTTAAAAAAGCCTTAGAAATTAAGCCTAATTCTTTTTATGCTCAAAAAGCAATTGCCAATGTTTCTAATTATTTAGCAGTAAATGCAGTAAATGCTCAAGAACCAGAAAAAGTTCAACAGAATGATCAGAAGGAAGATGATGATTCTGGCTTGTTATGGCTTGTGATTGGAATCTTGGGTACCATAGGAGTCTCGGGAATAGTATTATTTTATCTCTTCCAGAAGAGTCAAAACCTTGATTTAGAACCAGTAATTAAGGAAAACGAGCCCACAAATCCGATTAACTCTTCGATTGCTGATGATTCTAAAACTAATGACCAGAAAGCACAAAAAGAATCAGAAGTTGATGTGGAAGAAGAAGAAACCTTAGTCGCGCCTCCTTCTGAACCACAATCAGAACCAACCACAAATTCTCTACAAAAAACCGTAGAAAGTCAAAATTCACAGATTGTTTTAGAGGATACCAATCTTCCTAAACTAGATATTGTTCCTGAATTAATTAATGATTTAGCTAAAAGCGATCGCAAAAGTAGGCAAAAAACCGTTTGGGAACTTGCTCAACGAGGTGATTCGAGAGCAATGCAACCCTTAGTAGAATTAATGGTTAAAGTTGACTCTCAAGAAAGAGGTTTGATTTTAGAAGCTATGACTCAAATTACCAGTCGCACTCTAAAACCAATGAACAAAGCATTAATGATGTCCCTCGACGATGATAATCCTCGGGTCAAACAAAACGCCATTCGGGATTTGGCTAGAGTTTATGAATTAATGAACCAAGTCACGAAACGTTTATCTTTAGTAGCAGAAGATTCCGATGAGGAAGTGCAAAAAACTGCTACCTGGGCATTAAAACAACTAAATCAAATCCCAACAGTACCATTTTGGCAAAATCACAAAGTCCCTGAAAATAATAATCAGGATATATCTAATTAGTTAGTAGTTAGTGGTTAGTGGTTAGTCCTAAAGGATACACCTGCGGATATATCCTTTAGGAATCCCTTGTCTCCCTTGTCTCCCTTGTCTCCCTTGTCTCCCTTGTCTCCCTTGTCTCCCTTGTCTCCCTTGTCTCCCTTGTCTCCCTTGTCTCATTGTCTCCCCAGTCCCCCTTGACTCCCCAGTCCCCCTTCCTTAAACTCAATAATTATGCTCAAATTATTATTTATCTCCACCCCCGTTGGTGCACTAGGTACGGGACAAGGTGGTGGTGTAGAATTAACTATCCAAAACCTGGCTCAAGAACTACAAAAGCGAGGATATGTCATAGAAGTTGTTGCACCCGCTGGTTCGGTTTTACAGGATATTCCTGTTACAGGAATCCCAGGAAATCTACAAATTGCTGTACAAACTCAAGGAAGAGATATTCCTACCTGCTTACCCTCTGACTCCGTATTGGCTAATATGTTGGACTATTGTCGTCAAGTGCAGCATAAATACGACTTGATTGTTAATTTTGCCTTTGACTGGCTACCATTTTATCTAACTCCTTTTTTCCATTGTCCAATCGCTCACTTCATCAGCATGGGTTCGATGAGTGTGGCATTAGATGAAATCATGAGCCAAATAGCAACTAATTATCCTCAGAATATCGGAGTTTATACCAAATCTCAAGCAGATACCTTTCCTTTTGCTGATAAGTGTAAAATTCTCAGCAGTGCTATTGATTTATCTCTCTATAAATTTTCTCCCCACCCAGAAAAATCCCTAGCTTGGTTAGGACGTATTGCACCAGAGAAAGCCCTAGAAGATGCTGTAGCAGCAGTGAATGTGACAGGAACTCCTCTGAAAATTTATGGTAAGATCCAAGACCCAGATTATTGGCAGCAAATTCAACAAGACTTTCCTAACGCTCCTATCGAATATAAAGGTTTTCTGGGAACTAATGAGTTACAAC
Organism: Xenococcaceae cyanobacterium MO_188.B19; assembly: GCA_030065715.1. GTDB lineage: Bacteria > Cyanobacteriota > Cyanobacteriia > Cyanobacteriales > Xenococcaceae > JASJCP01. The sequence goes on from JASJDF010000147.1 coordinate 9,142, forward strand.
AAGAATTGGGAAAATGTCGCGCTTTATTAATGACTCCTCGCTGGATTGAAGCTTTTGGTAATGTGGCTATTGAAGCTTTAGCTTGTGGTGTTCCTGTAATTGCCTATGCTCGTGGTGGTCCCAAAGAAATTGTTAAAGATGGTGTAACAGGCTTTTTAGTAGAACCAGACAGTATTGAGGGACTAGTAACAGCAATTAATCAAATAGACTTGATTAACCGCTACAATTGTCGTCAACAAGCAGAAGTCGAATATTCTTTGACTAGTTTGGGCGATCGCTTTTGCGCCTGGTTTAATCAAATTCTGGAAACCCAAAATCGGTAATTACAACATGAGTTGTAGTAATAGAGAACCTATCCCACCAAGGAATTTCCCAAAATTAGCAGCACCTCTTTCTCTGTTCTCCATATCTGCTTCTATTTGACTCCTTAACTCCATAGTCTGTAAAAATTGTGCTGATGTTTCCTTGCCTAATTCATTTTCTTGTTCCTCAAATAAATTAGCTGCAATTTCTACGTGAGTTTTTGCCTTTGCCTGATGATTTGTCCGATAATAAACAATTCCCAAACCCAGATAAGCTGGAGCAAATTCTTCTTCAATTGCGATCGCTCTATGGTAATGTGCGATCGCTCCCGTATAATTGCCTCGATCTGCTTCTCTCACAGCCCAGCGATGGAATTGTTCAGGAGTTGCTACTTCTGGAGCAATACCTTTGACGCCATCAAGATAAGCCGTATTAAGATCCACTCCTTCTAACTGAGTATTCATCAGATAAGTATTTCTCATATCCACACCAGTGAGATTTGCACCAGTAAGATTCGCACCAGTAAGATTCGCACCATACAATGATGCACCAGTAAGATTCGCACCGCTTAAATCTGCACCCGCTAAGTTAGCCTGACTCAAATTAGCACCGCTTAAATTTGCACCGCTTAAATCTGCACCCGCTAAATTAGCATGAATCAATCCCGCACTAGTTAGATCGCAATTATTACATTTTTTTGTGCTTAAAAGTTGATTCAGATGACTTAAATTTTCTGCTTGAGTAGGTAGAGATAGAGTGGTTGTTGTTAGTACAGCGACTAAACTTACTACGGGAGCTTTCATAACGGTTTATCTAGTTGTGATGAAGACTACGCTATTCTAACCTCAATTTTTTTAATTGTTTATTGTTGATAGTTCTCCTAAAGGATCCCTAAAGGGTACACCTTCGGACATTGTACCCTTGTGGTATAACCACTTCGCATAATCGTTATGACTACGTTTAATTCAACAAAAAAATTTCTTTGCTATCAAATTAATCAATAGAATATAGATTGAAATATTTGTCTCGACTAATTTCTAGGGAAGATACCAAAACGATGATTGAATTTGCTAACCGCATAGAACCTCTTGCTGGGAATGTTTTTGCAGACATGGATCGAGCCAAAACTCAAGCAAGAAATAAGGGCAAAGACATTATAGATTTATCTTTGGGTTCTTCCGATCTACCAGTGGCAGAACATATCATAAAAGTAATAGAAACAGCACTTTATGATCGCACTACTCACGGATATTTACTCTATAACGGTACAAAAGAATTTAGAGAGACAGTAGCCAAATGGTATCGCGATCGCTTTAAAATTACTGTCGATCCTGATACAGAAGTTTTGCAATTAATTGGTTCTCAAGAAGGTACCGCTCATTTACCCTTAGCGATTCTTAATCCTGGGGATTTTGCCTTACTCCTCGATCCTGGCTATCCTTCCCATGCGGGGGGAGTGTATTTAGCTGGAGGGCAAATATATCCTATGGCTTTATTGCCTGAAAATCAATTTTTACCAGTTTTTGCCGATATTCCTGATTCAGTTTTGAGTCAAGCCAAAATGATGGTGTTGAGTTATCCTCATAACCCTACTACGGCAACGGCAAGTTTATCATTTTTCCAAGAAGCAGTTACCTTTTGTGAGGAAAACAATTTAGTTTTAGTTCATGACTTTCCTTATGTAGACATCTTTTTTGAGCCAACCTTAGCTCCTCCTTCTATTTTGCAAGTCGATCCTGATAAAAAAGTTTCTATTGAATTTTTTACTCTTTCTAAGTCTTACAATATGGGAGGATTTCGCATTGGTTTTGCTATTGGTAATCGAGAAATAATTAAAGCCTTAAGACAAATCAAAGCTGTGGTTGATTTTAATCAGTATTTAGGTATTTTAAAAGGGGGAATTGCAGCTTTATCAGGTTCACAAGAATCTGTTGCCGAAACGGTTACAACTTTTCAAACTAGAAGAGATACTTTAATTAAGGCTCTAGATAATATTGGGTGGGAAGTACCAAAACCCCAAGCAACAATGTATCTTTGGGCAAAATTACCTGATATATGGAATAAAAGTT
>JASJDF010000148.1 GCA_030065715.1 Xenococcaceae cyanobacterium MO_188.B19
CCCTAATACATCACTTCAATTACATATTGCAAAAGGATTCGACAATGTTAAACAAGATTCCTGCATTGCTCCAAAACATCACAAAAGGAGAAGAACAATGACTAAAGTTTCTCCTCCTCAAGTCAACAAAACCGATATCAAAGAATGGACTGAAGGTAGTTTTGTCTCAGAAGCTATAGCCCAACTAAATCTTCCCAATCTAAAGAGAACTCAAAAATACCTCACATTTCCCAAGGGCGACGGTACAGAAGTAATCGCAGGAGGAGAGCTATGACTACAACAGTAGCCTCACGTAAAGAAAGTACCGCTTTTCTATCTCCTCAACATCATCAGCACTGCTGTGAACAAAGAGGATTAAACCCAGACTGGATCAAAGCCAGTTGTGAATCATTAGATATCAAACAAGCCAGTGACTATCTTCACTACCAAGCTAAGTCAGGAGGCATTCTAATCAAGGGTGCTAACGGACAATATCAACTCCGCCCAGATCAACCCTGGAGTCACAAGAAAGGTCAGAAAGCACCCAAGTACAGAACAGCAGCAGGGGATGAATACGATGCTCTCTTACCAATCCACCCCACAGACCCAACCTTCTGGATAGATATCCCCGCCCTCAAAGAACGCTGCTACAAAATTAACGGGATTCCCATGATTGTGTTAACAGAGGGAGGTTTTAAGGCAATCGCCCTCTGTAGTTATGACATCCCATCATTTTCACTTCTAGGGGTAGAGATGGGACTTACACCCAGCAAAGATGATCCCCAAGGAAAGAGATACCTAGTTGGAGAAATCGAAAGATTTGCCAAATATGGATTTGGTTTCATGTTGGGCTTCGATGCTGATACATATACCAAGAACCCAGTTAAACAGGCTCTAATCAAACTGGCAAGGAAGATACAACAGTTTGATGTCCCAGTCTATAATTTGCCTAAGTGGGACAAAAGTTTGGGGAACGGTTTGGACGATTTCATACAGAACCAAGGCATAGAGGAGTTTCGGAAACAATTGTTAAGCCAAGCTGTCAGCTTTGACACCTGGTATGAAGAGCATGGAAAAGATGCCTTTGATAAAAAACCACCCAAGGCAGATATTATAGGAGCAGAAATAGCAGAGCAATATCGAGATACTTGGGTCTTTTGTGACCAATTAAAGACTTGGTTAGCCTATTCCTTAGAAACAGAAGGAATTTGGGCAATTGTCACTCCAGAATACCTAGAAGCCGAAGTTCACGCCATACTAAAAGCTAGAAATATCAAAGGGTACAGCACTAATGCCTACATCAAAAACATCGTTGGGGCTTTAAAACGAGAGTTGTACCTGAGAAAATGGGATGAGTTGTCTTCTACTGATTGGCTACCATTCCAGAATGGAGTCTTAGAAGTGGCAACAGGTAAGCTGCATAACCATAGTCCTGGTTTTAGACTGACTTGGCAACTTCCCAGAGATTATGTGATTGTCGAGCAGGGCTGGAAGGCAATTAACAATTGGTTAGACGAAGCAACTAAAGGAAATCAAGAATATAAGGAATTCTTACTTTGTTTCGCTGCTGGGGTTTTAAGAGGAAGAAGTGACTTACAAAAGTTTATGCACCTAATAGGTGGGGGTGGTAGTGGTAAATCTACTTTTACCAATCTTCTCACAGCCCTAATAGGAGAAGAAAACACAGTTACGATAGATTTATCAGACCTTGAGGATAAACACGAGCGAGCCAGGATTTTCGGTAAGAGATTAGTAGTTCTGCCAGACCAAGATAAAGCACCTAAGAAATTAAGTAGTTTTAAGAGGTTGACTGGTCAAGATCGGCTATCTGCTAGGAGATTATTTGAGAATGGCTTTGAACATATTTTTGGTGGTATGGCAGTGGTAACTAGCAATTTTCCTATATTTCATACAAATGTAGGTTCTTGGTTACACCGTCGTCAAATCATGATTCCCTTTGATTACCAATGTGCCAAGCATAAAAAACGGGACTTGATGAAGGACTTTGAGCCTGAGCTTGGAGCATTGACCAGTTATCTGCTGAATATTCCCTCTGAAAAGATAGAAGCTGTATTGAAGGGGTTAGGTTCTAGCAATCTTAACTCTACCGTATGGGAATCTCAGATCAGGAGTGATGGGCTGGCAGCTTGGCTCAATGATTGGGTGGTAGAGGATAGTACAGCTAGAGTCAGGATTGGTAGCAATGCCAGGGAATGGGCAAGAGAAGAAGATTATGATGCCGAGCGTTCTACTTTGTATGGTAGTTATGCTCTGTATTGCCAGCAGTCCAATCGTAGTGCTAAATCACCCCAGAACTTCTCCGCCGAACTATTAGAACTCAGTAAGCGCATACTAGGCTGGAATACAGAAAAAGGCAGAGTAAAAATGTGTGGCAAAACCGTAAGGGTGATTAAGGGTCTCAGACTGCGTACTAACTTTGATGAGCATCCAACGATAGAAGAGTTTTTAGAAAGTGACAATGAGGGTGACATCAAGGTTGACAACACCAGTGACAACGTCGGGGACAACGTTGGGGACAACGTCGGGGACAACCTGAAAAGCCCATTACATAAAGAAACTAACGGCAGTGATGCCTCACAACCAATAACCCAAGAAGTTGAAATCAAGATTGATAATACTTCTAAAAATGTTAAAACTGTCCCACAAAAAACTGAAGTTCAAAAACCAAAGCCATCACCAATAGATTGGCAAAGTTATCCTTATCAGTCACGCGATCGTTATACCCTAGAGAATCGAGCTAATAAGGTTAAGGAAAGAATCTTAGGTTGTACCACTAACAATCAACTAATCAGTCTTCACGCAGAAGGAAAAGTTAGTGAACTAGAAATTAATTGGATTAAAGGAAATCTATTAAGTGAATCAGAATTAGCTCAGTTAGTAATTATTGAATCCACCAAACAAGGTAATTTATTTGACCAGGAGAAAGCAGAAGTAGTTATCGAATGGGAGCAAATCAAAAATGAAATAGATGTCTTAATGAAACAATTAGGATGGAGTCAACAACAAGGCAAAGATTATCTAATCAAAAGATATGGTAAAAGCTCTAGACTACATTTAACTGACAAACAATTAATTGAATTCTGGAATTATTTAAAAAATCTCAAATGAAGCAGAAAAACAAGAGCAAAAGACCGAAAAATTTATCACGATGGGTGTATTTTGCTCATGAATCTGATTTGTCAGGAGCGGAACTTTTCTTAGGTGTTAACGCCAGCTACCTCCAAAAAGTCAGAGCCAATAATCGACCAGTAATTTATTTGCATGAGTTAAATAACCCTAAATACAAATGGGAAGTAGCAATAGATTTGGTAGAAGGATTTAACCTCAATCCAGTTAAACTAACACCCATTAAATCTCATGAAGTTTATTGCATTTTAACCGCATCTTCTTCGAGAAAAAAAGATTATGGCGCGGTGGGAGATATTGTGTCCTTTGGAGATGCTAGATACTCCAGTTTAGAGGATGCTGTAATGACAGCTAACAAATTAGCTCAATTAGAAGAATCTGATTTTATTTTTCCGAATTGAAAGAGTTAACAAAGTTCTCAGCTTTGAGATTTAGTTGATAATTAGCCGTAATAACTATCAGAAAATGATTCTAGGGAATTAACTAGAGTCAAATTGTCTTGAGCTAATGCCTCTAAATATCAAAGACTAAAATTTGGCACAGTTGTCAAAACTCAGTCACAGCAAAGAATCGAGGTTGTCACCCTAGCTGTCCCTTAAGTTGTCCCCCAGGTTGTCAACTGTGTTGTCACTTCTAGGAAGTTGTTTTTGGATAGGCTAACCAAAAAATTACTACCGCTCGCTCTACTCTGGAGAATTAGGCTAATAAAGTAAAGTTTCAATCTTAGTCTAGACAAGAGATTTAGCCTGCTATACCTGATAAAATTACTCCTGCTACATCTGAGTTGGGACTGGGAAAAGCTAAACTTAGAAAGCGCGATCAGGCGAAGCCTGCCACTGCGTGATCGCTAAATATGAACGACTTTATTCTCTACCTAAATTATTACGAATATTTAAGCAGTGCATAAAAAGAAGCTCTTTTTTGCGAGTAATACTTGGGAGTGTCAGTTAAAAACCATTACTCAATCAAAAAATATCCATGCCAAAAAACGAGAAAAAAACTATTTAGTAATACCTAATTTTCAAGATATAAGAGTTTAAAATGCCATTCAATAATAACTACGTAAATCTAGTAACTGAGAAGTCTCAAGCTCATACTCGTTTAATTCGAGACTATGACGGTAGTAAAAAAGATTTTGATTTTATCATTATTGGTTCGGGAATAGGAGGAGGTATCCTAGCCGACGATTTGGCAGATCGCCTAAAAGCTCAACGCATTTTGGTTTTGGATGCGGGTTCCTTTATTTATCCAACTCATGTCTATAACATCTGCCGAATTCCCAACTTTGAAGTAGCCAGACATTTTGGTGTTGACAATTTCAATCGGGCAGCAAGCGAATCTAATTATATTGGCGAAAACCCCCAATTAGCTTTTGGCGGACGCTCGGTTTTCTGGTCTGGTTTAATTCCAGATATTCAAGATTGGGAACTAGAATTTTTTCCAGACAATATTCGTAATGAGTTAAAAACTGAATATCTCAAGTTGGCTGGGGGAAGGATGAATCAGTCAATTTCCTTGGGCAAAAAAGCCAAAGACTTAGTAGAATATTTCCGCAGCACCGATCTCAGCAATGATTTTGTAATAGAAGAAACTCCCCGTGCTTTACACCAACCCTATCTCGATTCTGATGGGACACCAAGCGATCGCTTTTATACCGAACCGACTGGGGTATTTAACACAGCCGAACTACTGATCAATCAAGTAGGCTTAACACCTGGTGCCAAACAAGATGAAAAAGGACTTTTCATTAAACTCAATAGCTTTGTTGAAGCAGTAAACGATACTCCTTTGGGTTGGCATGAAGTTATGGTCACCGACACTATTACAGAAGAACAGTCTAGTTTTTATGCCCCAAAAGTAATTATTGCTGCTGGTTCTATCGAAAGCCCCAAATTAATCAATCGCTCTGCTGTTTATCAGAATATGAGCAATTCAGTTAAGAAGCTTGTCGGCTTTGGTTTGACAGATCATCCTGTGACGGGAGAATCTCAAGCTTATGTTTCGGCTTTAGGAGGTATTGCTCTTAGTCGTGAGGATCATGCCAAAATCATTTTTTATTCCAAAGGCAATCGGGATGGAGACGGTCATGTGACCTTTCCTTTTAATATTGAAATGAATATCAATCATGAGTACTGGCACTTGAGAAATAACGATCCTTCTGCCGAACAACCAATTGATAACCAGAGTAAGACCCGAATAGATCTAAAATTTAGCTTTGCTAACTGTCTTGATGATGAGAATGGTATCCTATCGCGTTTTGACGATGGTTATGTTCCTGAGATTCGCTTCAAACGTTTTTCGTTGTTAAATGACTTACTAAATTCCCGCTTTCCCGCTTTAGCAGGCTGGAGAAAATCAGAGCAGGATTTTTTTAATTTACTCAATGGCACAAGAGATCGTATTTTTAATAAGTTCGATGATCTAGAACGCCTCCCAGATAATCACGATTATGGTAGGGGAAATAACAAACAACTACCTTTTGGCTGGGGTACAGTTCATCATGCTTGTGGCACTTTAAGAATGCCCTGGAAATCAGATCGTAATAGTAATTTTAATCAAGATTCAGTGGTGGATGAAAATCTCAAAGTCAAAGGAAGTGCTGGTCTTTATGTTTGCGATATGTCAGTAATGCCTATTAGTACGGCTGCCAACCCCGTTCGGACTCTTGCAGGTTTAGCTTTGCGTCTATCAAAACACTTAGGCTAAGACATTAGCTCGTATGGAGAAGGCAAAGAATGGTGTAATAAATCCCTGGAATTAATTAAACTATCTAAAACTGTATTTGGGGACTTGGCGAGGTTCAATCAAATTCTGGGATGTGGCATTGCCATTACTGATAGTCCCATTACCATAGTTGAGAAAATACTCAAGAAAATTAATCAACGATTACCTTATCTTAGGAATGAGCGAGACGGGGATAAACGATTACGAATCTATGGTTCAGCTAAGTCCAAGTTAGATGCCTTGTCTGACAAAGAAATGACCTTGTTTGGTCGGTGGCTGAATCAGTGTAAGGCTAAGTTTGATTCTCCTGACGTTGCTTAAGCTGTGGAATTTGGGGATAAATTTTGGACTGGTGCAGCAGAATCAGTATATAGATAATTACTTCTACTGAACCAAGATGATTGATTTATTTTAATGCGATCACGCAGTGCCTCGCTGAAAGCGAGATCGCTTATTCCCTAGGAATCAAAAATACCTCCCCATCAAGCATTTCTAGTGTGGCTGCCACAACTCTTGGTTATCAACCTCAAAGCCTTGTAAATCATGGGGTATAGGGATTTACAACCCGCTTAGGTTATCAGGGTTTTTCGGGAATAGTATCTTTGAGCGTCTGGATTCTTTTTGTTATAAAATACTGGTGCAGCTAAATCATTATATAAATAATTACTTCTCCTGAACTAGAAAAGTGAGCTGATTTTATCTGACTAGAATTCTGAAGAGCAATAACTCCTAGACTTAGAAAAGAATAGAGTGGTTTTCCGTTTTGAAAACGGTTTACTTACTGTTTTTTGTAACTCAATCAAAGTAAATTAACTCGGATTATAAAATACTGGTGCAGCTAAATCATATAGTTAAATAATTACTCCTCCTGAACCAGTTTAGGCTTTAGGTTTCGGCAAAAGAAACCAATCTAAAAGTTAAGAGTTATAACAGAACTTCTCAATTTAAGTTGAGTGTTAGATAATAGATTTAATCTTCTGCTTGAAAACAAATAAGCCGATAAATCTTGGCATGAAGATAAACAAATAAATTTCTTTTTTCAAGTAGCTTGCCTTAAATTATTGGACTGAGTTTTAACTTATAATTTATTAGTTAGTCCGTGCCTGATATACCTTCGGACATCCCTAATCTACTTTAAATCAAAAAGCCCAACCCTTTAATCAACATCAACTTAGGAAACTTTAGTAATTTTAGTAATCCTAATATCTCTCCTTAACTACTCCTTAATAGCCCAAAGTATAATCATGATCTTGTTATTATCCTTTATGGGATTTGTAGCTGCCAGTTTCATCATCTATGTCACTTTTCATATAGGAGATGACATAGAATCTCAAATGGCGATAATGTTAGCCTTAGTAATTCTTTTGTTAAGTTTCTTGTTGGCTCCTTTATGGTTTAAGTTAATCATGCTACTACTATTAGCTATGATTTATCCTTTAATTAGCAATCGTATTAGTTTATCTTTTTATCGCCAACTTAATCGATAAAATAGTTCGGTAGTAATTCCCATGTAGTGAAAATGAGGTTTTACGAGAATTAAAACGTCGCATTGGCACTATCAGTGCTAAAGATGAAAGTCAGATTACTGCTTTATCTGTGCAGGGAAGTTAATGAAGTCTTTGCTGGTTTGGCTTCAATGTTGGTTAACTTAACTGTACCTTTGCGATATGGGACACCGCGATATTTCAAATCGATGCTGGGTTCAGCAGTTTTGGTTATTTGAGGAATTGTTTCTTGCCAAGGTACACCTCGATATTTACCTTTTACCTTACCTTCCAATAGAGGAACCTGGGTAGGATTGTAATCATAAAAGACTCCACGATATTTGAGTTTCATAGTTCACCTCCATTCCGAAGCGGGATTAAACTGTGACTAAGCAGAGTTCTTTAGTGATTGCTGTTGAAGTCAACTCATAGCTGCCCTACTACGATCATAGAGATTAATAAAATCACTGAGACTGGCACCTCGGATTTGAATGTGAAATTTGGGATCAACATCAACACCGATTTCAGCAGCAGTACGCATCAACATTGATTTTTCACGATTCATGATTAATTGGTGATGGCGCATCATTAAAGAACGAGCTTGTGTTTTGGTAGACATATATTGTTACCCTCTCCGCCCTCCAATATAAATGTACCATAAAATCTGTAGCCAAATATACTTTTTGCTAAAAAATAACATTATCTCCAGGCAACAAAGCAAGTCTTTAACTCTTCTATTTGACTGAATGTTGTTGTTTTGAGCCAAATATTTGGTTGTTTTCAGTGATGCTACATTAGCTTCTTGAGCAAAATCAAAGTGAAATTCGCCATTCCCTGCCAAGTTCAAGAAGATATCTCAAGGAATTAGAGTTTTTCTCCCCTCTCCTATTTAGTTACTAGCTTCTACTGTTAAATTAGAATCTGGCTTGGTTCTTAAATTTTTGTCTTCATTGTTAAAAGAGCTTGAAGCAGTACGCCAACTATAGCTACATTCCTCGCAGCGAGCAGTCAAATAAGAAGCAGAAGCAAAAATGCTCATAGCTTTTCCAATTAGCCATCCAGCTACAGCTCCGAAAATTGTGCCTAAAACTGGAACGATTGAACCTAAAATAGCACCTATCAACATCATCACAGCAGTATCTTTATCAGACTCTTGTTTGGGATAGGGAGTAGAGTTACTTTTAATCTTGGTTGAACCACATTGAGGACAGTTAAGGGGCATAGTCATTTCTCCTCATGCTACAGTTTGAAGCCTTGAGCTAACTTCATCTTAAAACCAGTTTCATAATTATGCTCAACCTATGCAATAGTTTTTGATATTGCTTCAATAGTCCCCTAGTTTACTTTTTTTAATTCACGTATACGTCGCAACCAGCTAGATATGTCGCCACCAGTAATGATTCCTTCTAGTTGGTCATCGCGAGTCACTAATACCCTTTTTATCCCCGAATCTTCCATTTTTTCGAGAACTTGGGTTATTGGTGTTTCTAAACGAACTGTAACAGTATCATTGATGGGGGTCATTGTTTCTGCGACAGTTTGCTGCTGCCATTTTTCTCTGGGAGTCTCTTTAACTTGATTGAGGGAGATTATCCCTACCAAATCACCGTTTTGAGTAACGGGAAAAGCCTGATAGCGTCGATGGAGAAAATAATCATCAACTAGGGTTTGCAGACTTAAATCTGAGGTGACTGTTTCTGGTGCTGGCATCATCACCTCTTTCGCTGGTATTCCCTGTAAAACAGTACGGATTAGATGTTGTTGATAGCTCATTTCCGCAGCATTAGCTAAAAACCAACCAATTAAAATCAACCACAAACCGCCCAAAAAGTTACCATTAAATAGTTGAACAAATCCCAAAGCAATAATTATGTAAGCAAAAAACTGACCACCCCAACTAGCAATGCGCGTGGCTTTTTTTAAGTCCCCCGTAATCTTCCAAACTACAGCCCGAAATAGACGACCACCATCAAGGGGAAAGCCAGGAAGCAAATTGAAAATTGCCAGCAGCAAATTAATTGAGGCAAGGTATCTAGCTACACCAGTAACTGCTATAGTCCAGCTAGCACTGCGACCCAACCAGGCAATCAGGGTAAACAATCCAGCTAGGATTAAACTGACTAAAGGTCCTACACCAGCAATTTGGAATTCATCCCCAGGAGTTTCGGCATCCATGCGGGTGCGGGCAATTCCCCCAAACACAAATAATGTAATCCCTTCCACGGGAATTCCTTTGACTTTGGCTACCAGAGAGTGAGCCAGTTCGTGAGCAATGAGAGAGACGAAGAACAGCAGCGTTCCTAATACTCCCATGAACAAATAGGTAATTTCAGAAAGTTCGGGATAAACTCTAGGAAAGAGACTCTCTGTTAAAGACCAGAGAATTAAAAAGAAAATAAGAAACCAGGATAAATCAACACGGATTTCCAAGCCAAAAATAGAACCAAGTCGAAAGCTTTGCATTTTGGATAATTTAAAAGTTTTGGATTGGTAGCAAATAATCAACGACTGCCTTATCTGAGAAAAGGACGGGATGTCTAAGATCTAATTGAGTCAATTCAATTACTAAAATTAGAATTAGAATCTGAGGAAGTTATGAAGAAACAGGAATTTTAACTTATTGAGTTTCTATTTCAATAAGAAATTTGTTATTATATAAGTGAGACCTTAAGTGAATCAACCTTCGCCATAGGCTAAGTGGTAACGCTTCCCAAGAGAAGTTAAGCCAAACCAAGCTCTAGGAAGAGGCGACTATGAAAGGCCAAATAAAGTAGCTTAAAGAGCGGTTCAACATGAGAATAGGTTAGGAAGAAACCTTGCCAAATCCAATAAGTGATGTAGTTTAACGGACTGAGTCGGCGAGTGACAAAGTCCGTTAAATTTATGACCAGATTTTATCTCAACTCCCATCATTGAATTGTCAAACCTAGTTGGGGAGGCAAAAATCATGAATATTGGCTTAGTGTTGTTCACTTTATTGTCTTGTTGTTTTTTAGTAATTTATCTACCTGGGTGTCTGGGAGAAAAATCTCTTCATCCTCCGGCAATTTTGGCAAAAAACTTAAGTTCGGGGATGGAACAATTTGAGATAGAGCGCAAGCAAATGGTTGAGGAGCAAATTCGGGGTTGTGGTATTCAAGATGAAGGAGTTTTGGCTGCCATGTCCCAGGTGCCTCGCCATCAATTCGTGAACGCACCTTGGAAAAATTTGGCTTATAGCGATCGCCCTTTACCCATCGCTCATCAACAGACTATTTCTCAACCTTATATCGTTGCTTACATGAGTGAAGCTGCGGAAATTGACCCCCAGGACAAAGTGTTAGAAATCGGCACTGGTTGCGGATATCAGGCAGCAGTATTAGGAGAAATAGCCCAAGAAGTTTATTCAATTGAGATTATTCCACAACTAGCTCAAAGAGCGCGTCAAACCCTCGCCCAACTAAGTTATGAGAACATTCAAGTGAAAACTGGTGATGGATACGAAGGCTGGTCAGAATATGCTCCCTACGATGCGATTATTGTTACTGCTGCCCCAGAAAAGATCCCTCAACCCTTAATTGACCAGCTAGCAATTAACGGTAAGATGGTGATTCCTGTGGGAAGTTGGCTTCAGAAAATAGTTGTGCTGACTAAAACAGAAGATAGGATAATTAAAGAAGAAACTATTCCTGTTCGTTTTGTCCCGATGATTAGATCCTAAAACCAGAAAAAGAAGATCAACACTAATCTCGTACAATTAGCAACAATGGAACTCCTGAAAGCAATACTATCAATCCTACTAAAGCACCGTTGCCAGTATAAGTTAAACTGGCTTGGAGCATATAAACGCAGATGGTACAGAAAAGTAAAGGGATAAGAGGATATAAAGGAACACGAAACCTTCTCGATGCTTCTGGTTCCGCTGTCCGTAATATAAAAAGTGAGAGAGTGGTTAATAATAAAAAGAACCAAAACACTGGGGCGGTGTATTCTACCATTGTGGCAAAACCGCTACGGGTCAGAGTACCGAATAGAATCAAAACTAAACAAATAACTCCTTGTAGCAGTAGAGAATTAATAGGAGTCTGAGTTTCAGGATCCCAGCGTCCCAACCAACTCAATAATTTCCAGTCTTGTCCCAAGGCATAATTAGTACGCGCACCAGTTAAAATTGTCCCCTGCATCGCCCCTAATGCTGATACAGCAATGAGTAAACTAATAAATTTGGCTCCAGTTGCACCGAGAACT
>JASJDF010000149.1 GCA_030065715.1 Xenococcaceae cyanobacterium MO_188.B19
CCTTTAGAATGAATTATTGAAAATTTATTGCTTGTAACATAATTATAACTTATTTCTTTTGGCTGCAAATTTTGGCGACCGCGTAGCGTTCTCTTCGAGATCGCCTGATTGAAAATAATTTTTCGATCTACTGAATGTTATAAAAGAAAAGTCAAAGCCAATAATTTTATTTTATTTAACGTCAGTTCGACAGATTTAATTCTGAGTTTGATTTTTGATTAGTAGGAACGAAAGAATAGGCTTTTCCGACGCAAAGCGGAATCCTTTAGGGCTGTTCCCTTCCTCACAACTCTCTAAGCTAATTTGATCCTCATCGAACTCCCGTTTATGTAAAGGCTCAATACATTAATTTAATTGACTTTATCATTCGCCACTTAAATGCCTAGATCCATGAAAGATTATCCTTCAGTTTCCTATTTTAATAAACCTTTAGGACAAATACTAGTTGAGGCTGGATTAATCTCAATGAGTCAAATAGAATTAGCCTTAAACGAACAGAAACAAACCAGTTTAAAAATTGGTGAAATCTTAACTTTACATGGTTGGATTAAACAGGAAACTGCCGATTTTTTTGCAGAAGAATGGAAAAGTCTGCTCTTAGAACAGCAGAAAAAACCTTTAATCTATTATTTTCAAAAAGCAGCCTTGTTAGATGAAAAACAAATTAATGAGCTGATCAGATTACAAAACTTAAAACAAAAAAAAGTTCGGTTTCATAATTTGGCAGTAGAACAAAAATATCTTAAACAAGTAACCGTTGACTTCTTTGTGACCAATCTTTTCTGTATTGATAATCCCAATCCCTTGACTAAACCCTATGAAATACTTAGAGATTATGCTATGGAAAAAAAGGATTTTCCCAAAAGCAATCTTTATAAAGCACTTCTAGTAGGTGTTAATTTAACAGGAGTAAATCTTAATGGCTCTAATCTTAGAAAAGCTAATTTGAAGGGTTCTAACTTAAGTAAGTCTAGTTTAATTCGAGCTAACTTAAGTCTTACCGATCTAAGTAAATCAATTCTCACAGAAGTTAATTTGCAAAGAAGCATTTTAACCCAAGCTAATTTACGGGAAGCTCATCTAGAAAAAACTAACTTTCAAGGAGCTAGTCTCAAACAAGCAGATTTAACCGAAGCTTATTTGTGTCAAGCCGACTTCTCTGCTGCTGATTTAAGAGAAGCTAAATTGCCCTCCGAATATTCTTATGAAGTCTATTACGATGAGAATACTCGCTTAGATTCTGATATCGATCCACAGCGGATGGGATGGACAAAGAAATAAATAAGCAGGGTTTGCTGAAAAAGTTTTATGGGAAGGCGGAGTAATGAGTAATGAGTAATGAGTAACATCTTAGTTTTGCCTTCTACTTGTTACACAATAACTGGGATTTTCAGAGGGCAGTGTGCTTAAGCCATTGCACTTTTAAATACCGCAATTTTTAGCAAAAAAATTGAGTTTATAGATAAACTATTAAATAACTTATTATCAACAAGAAAATATGCTCTCTCAATGGGATTCTTTTTTAAAAAACCTAGGTGAATGGCAAGGTTCTTTTACCCGTTTATCTCCCCAAGGACAAGAAATAGAAGACACCCCCACTATAGTAACTCTAGAAGGAAGAGAAAATAATCAAGCAGTACATCAAGTAGTGCATTATCTTCCTGTCGATAAACCTGCTCGTGATATAGTTGTTGACTACAGAAATACCTCTCTCAATCGCTCGATTTTATTCTTTGAAAATGGTGCATTTGCTCAAGGTAGTATGCAATTTGCGCCTTATGGTAGTTTTGGTGGAGAATTTGGCTTAATTTCAGAAGAATGTCGTTTACGGATGGTAATACTATATGACACTTCTAGTAAACTAGAACGTGTAGTCTTAATTAGAGAGAAACTACCTAACAGTAATATTCCCGAAAAACCTCCCCTAACAGTAGAAAGTCTATTGGGAGAATGGCAAGGAGAAGGTGTTACTATATATCCTGATTTTCGTACTCCCGATACTTTTAATAGTCATCTGACAATCACTCAACTCAATAGTGATTATTTAGAACAAACTTTAGCTTTTGGTAATCGCAAAATTACATCTAAAGCCAAAATTGATGGCTCAAGATTATTATTTGAAGATAGTCCTTTAAAAGTACAAATTTTACTCTTACCTGATGGTGCATCTTGTAACTGTCCCTTGGAACCGAAAATTGGTCACAATTTTGTTTTAGAAATCGGTTGGATGTTAACTCCCCATAAACGACAAAGAATTATGCGAAACTTTAATGATAAGGGCAATTGGACTAGTTGTACTCTAGTCACAGAAACAAAGTTAAATTAGGATTTTTAGGTAATTCTTTTTAATTAGATAAAATATAAACTATTTTATAACTTCGTATTTTTATGTTGGAACCTCTGACTCGTGCTAAGTTCGAGCAGCTTATATCACCCATTGCTACAGGAGCGCAATACGCCTATTATTGGGGCAAATGGCAAGATTTACTCAATCGTTTACTAATTTCAGTAGTAGCAGTAATTGTTGTTTTAATTCTGGGATTAGCCCTAGGAGACGCTGGACGAGGTTTAGTCTTGATGATTTCAGTAATAGCAGGACTTTATTGGTTGTGGAGTCCTGTATATTGGGCTAGTGTTCGTAATCGTCAAGTTCGTCGCTTCAAGTATAGTGGTTTTTGGCGAGGGCGGATTCTGGATCTTTTTGTCACAGAAGAATTAATTGGAGAAGAAGAAAAAGTTAATCAAAGGGGTGAATTAGTAGTTGTAGAAAATCGCGAAAGAAGAATTAATTTAGTAGTGGGAGATAGAAGTGGATTTGAGATAACTATTCAAGCTCCATTACAACGAGTTCATAAGATGTTGAAAGTTGGTCAAACTGCGGAGTTGTTGGTGTTATCTAATCGTTTTGATTTGGCGACTATTGATAAGGTTACAGATGCTTATGTGCCTAGTCAAAATTTGTGGATAGGTTCTTATCCCTGGTTACAAAGAGATGTTTTTATCGAAGTAAGTCGGGAATTAAGTAATTATTAAATTTTTAGCATTTGCTAGTTATAAAATAGTAAGTGCCAACCCACCAATCCTATAGCTAGATCGGCTAAAATATGGCTAATATAACAAGACCAAAACCCCGATCTTTGATAACAAGTTGACCAAATTACTCCAGCAATAAACACACCGAAAGAAGCAATAATTACTAATAAAATATTGTTTAAGTAGAAATACAAAGGAATAATATGATGCAAGGTAAAAAATATTGCAGAAATTATAATGGCAATCAATCCAGGCTTGATGATATTGCATTGACGATGAACAAATCCACGCCATACACATTCTTCAATAAAAGAATTAATAAAACTCCAATATAAAACACCAGCAAAATAAATACTAATGCTATTGATTCCCATAGCAACCGCTTGATAACGGACTGCTGTTGTATCTACTAGTTGTTGTTTTACTAACCAATAAGCTAATAAGATTGCACCAAACATTATTAATCCTAAAATTAAGCCAAAATTAATTTTCTTAATAGTGATTTTTGGTAGCTTAATTGATTTTCTTTCAATTTTTAATCGCCAAAATAAAGGCATTAAAACTAGCCAAATTTTAGCAAGAGTAAATATAGTTTTCCCCACACCCCCAGGAGCGATAAAAGTTGCCATTATTACCCCAAAACTTACTACAGGAACTATTAATAATAATGATTGTTTGGCTTGAATAATAGGTTTAGATTGTATATAGCGTCTCATTTAAAAAAAGTATAGATATCAGACAATTATATTCATCAAGAGCATTATTTGTAATCAAATTTAGGACAGTAAAACTATCGAACAATCACCCATTAACAACTAACTACTAACAACTAACTACTAACAACTAACTATGAAAACCCAGCACATAACTTAATGAATAAAGTGATTAAGTTAAAAAATTTCAAAATTCACAACATTCTTGCATGAGGGTGAAGAAATAAGATAGGATTAGCGACTTACAAGTTATTATTCTGTTTAAGACTCATGGAAGATAAACATATGTTAATGATTCCTGGTCCTACACCGGTACCAGAGAAAGTATTACTCGCTATGGCAAAACGTCCTATAGGACACCGTAGTGGTGATTTTAGTAAGATAATTGCGGAAATTAACGATCGCCTTAAATGGTTGCACCAAACCAAAAATGAAGTGCTTTCCCTCAATGTTTCAGGGACAGGTGCCATGGAAGCTGGTATTATCAACTTTTTAAGTCCTGGCGATCGCGTTTTAGTGGGCGTTAATGGTAAATTTGGCGATCGCTGGGCGCAAATTGCGGAAACTTTTGGGCTAGATACCATTAGAATTAGTGCAGAATGGGGAGAACCTTTAGATACAGAAGAATTCCGCACTCATTTAGAAGCCGATACAAACAAAGAAATCAAAGGGGTAATCATTACCCACTCCGAAACCTCTACAGGAGTACTCAACGATTTAGAGACTATTAATAAGTACATTCAAGCTCATGGAACAGCTTTAAGTATTGTTGATGCTGTGACTAGTTTGGGCGCGTACAATTTACCCATCGATGAATTAGGTTTAGATGTAGTAGCCTCTGGCTCTCAGAAAGGCTATATGATTCCTCCTGGTTTGGGATTCATTTGTGTTAGTGATAAAGCCTGGGAAGCTTACAAAACTTGTAAATTTCCTCGTTTCTATATGGACTTGGGTAAATACAAAAAAGCCAATCTCAAAGCTAGTAGTCCTTTTACTCCTCCTGTCAACCTGATGTATGGGTTACAAGCTGCGCTCCAAATGATGCAAAGAGAAGGGCTAGAAAATATTTTTGCTCGTCATCAAAGGCTCACTAATGCAACTCGTGCTGGAGTCAAAGCATTAGGCTTAAAACTATTTGCTGCGGATGACTGCGCTAGTACCGCCGTAACAGCCGTTGAACCTGCTCCTGTTGGTGCAGAAGATATTAGAAAAATTATGAGTAATAAATACAATATTGCTCTAGCTGGAGGACAAGATCATCTCAAAGGCAAAATTTTCCGCATTGGACATTTGGGATTTGTCAGCGATCGCGATATCCTAACTGGTATTGCTTGTCTAGAAGCAACTCTTGCCGAATTAGGTCATGATATCAAGCCTCAAGCGGGAGTCAAAGCTGCTGCTGCTGTTTTAGCTTAAATTATTCATCAGAATATAGGGGTAGTTCATTACCCCTATCTCTTGAGTTTGTGATTTTATGACAATTATTCTGACCAATGACGACGGTATTGATGCACCAGGCATTAAAGCCCTAAAAGAAGCAGTACAGTCCGATAAAACCATTATTGTTGCTCCACAAAAACAACATTCTGGTTGTGGACATCAAGTTACCGCCCATCAACCAATTGAATTAGTTAAGCGATCGCAAAAAGCCTATGCAGTAGGAGGGACACCAGCAGATTGTACCCGTCTTGCCATTACTCACATTGCCCCAGATACTCAATGGGTATTATCTGGAATTAATGCGGGGGGAAATTTGGGAACAGATGTGTATATTTCTGGTACAGTAGCAGCAGTAAGAGAAGCAGCATTTCATGGGATAAAAGGGATTGCCATATCTCACTGGATTAAAAGACCTCTAGTAATTGATTGGGATATTGCCACTAATTGGACAATTAAAGTATTAGAAGAATTACGCGATCGCCCAATCCCCAAAGGCAGTTTTTGGAACGTTAATTTACCCCATTTAGAAATAGGAAAACCTGAACCAGAAATCGTTTTTTGTCAACCCAGTATTGATCCTTTACCTGTTAAGTTTCGAGTTCAAGACAATTCATACCACTACGAAGGTGAATATAGCAAACGCGATCGTACTCCAGGTACAGATGTTGACGTTTGTTTTTCAGGAAATATTGCTGTTACTCTAATCAAGCTTTGATCTTCATAGTAAGCTGTCACCCATTTAATTTACTTGTTCTTTTAAGCCTCTCCAATATAAAAAAACCTTCCTTATTCATCTCCCCTCTTAGGGGAGAATGAGAGGGGTAGGAGAGGGGTTGGGGAGAGGTATTTTTTAATTTCCGAAACTCACATTAGCTAAGTAAATACTTGAGCAAAATTATTTAGTAATTATTTAGACAATATTTAACTCCGTATTACTACGTAATCAGCCTTAATTATTGAGTAAAACTATATTTAATTTTTATCAAATATTGATTGTATCTTTACGGACATCAACTCCCTAATAACCATAGAATATATATATGAAATACCACACACACATACTTTCTAGATTCTTTTAATTAATAACTAAAAAATATTCTTATGGTCAATATAAATTTTCATTACTCACCAGATGTCAGTCTTGAACAAATGATTGGTTACGAGATGGCATCTTTGATTTGGGGTCAATTATTCACTGATAATATTAATGTTGATATTCTCGCTACAACTACCAACCAGCTAGATGCCAATGTTATTGGTGGAGCAACCCCTCAATTTCACGAACAACATTACGCTTTATTTCTCCAATATTTTGAAGCCGATATTACTTCAGCAGAAGACCAAGAAGCGTATGATGCTTTGCAACAAGGTAATACCATTGACTTTCTCCTTAATGATGATTTAGTTGACGGGAATACCAAGCTCAAATTAACCACGGCTTTAGCTAAAGCTTTGGGCATGGATGAAGCTATCAGTCTCGACCGCAATGTCTTAGACCAGTCCGACAATCCCCTCGATGGCACTATTATGATGAACCAGAATTTTGCCTGGGACTTCGACTACACTAGAGAGGGTGAAGCAGCAGAAAACACTCTGGACTTTTTAAGCGTAGCTCTTCACGAAACAGGACATATTTTAGGGTTCACTAGCAGTTTAGACTTCTCCCTAGAACAAGATACTCTTTATTCTGGTCGCACCGAATTAAGTAACTTCTCTCCCCTAGACTTATTCCGCTTCTCCGCCCAAAGTTTAGGAGTGCAAAATCCTGATGGCATGGTTAATGACTTATCCATTGGTGGTGTCGCTTGGTTTTCCACCGATGGAGGGGAAACTTTAGCAGCTAAAATGTCCACAGGAAAAGAAGGAGATGGTTATCAAGCTAGTCACTGGGAAAGACGTTATGACCCACTAGGGATTATGGACCCCACTCTTTGGTATCAAGAGCGAGCTTCTATTTCTGATTTAGATGTCCTAGCTTTTGATGTGTTGGGTTACGACTTAGCTGAAAATGCGGGTGATGTTGAGAATTTATTTACTACTGAAGGTTTAACGGCATTATTGGCACAAGCCAAGATTAACTTGGCTAATAAATTGGGTGTTACTATCGAGTGGTTGGAAGCCAATGCCAATGTAGCTGCATCTGATTCAGATTTAATTGCACAGATGGAATCAGTTATTGCATCAGAAGCTTCAACTACACCAGAAGCTTCAACTACACCAGAAGCTTCAACTACAACAGAAGCTTCAACTACAACAGAAGCTTCAGAACCTCCAAATGAGAAAGAAGTCAAAGACTTCACGAAAGATTTAGCTGACATGATGGAAGATGCCCATAAAGACTGGTCTGAACAGCAGGATCATAATGATCACTCTGATCATGGCAGTTCCTCTTCAGACAATTTCTATGAGTGGTGGTCACAAAACAGCAGTGGTAAAAACTCTTCTTGGCAAGAACTCTACGAATGGTGGGCTCAAAACAGCAATGGCAAAAACTCTTCTTGGCAAGAACTCTACGAATGGTGGGCTCAAAATAGCGATGGTAAAAACTCTTCCTGGCAAGAACTCTACGAATGGTGGGCTCAAGATAGTAATGGCAAAAACTCTTGGTGGCAAGAAGTATTCTATGCTAGTGCCGATGGCAATGATCCACAAAATAATCTAGACCAAGGCTCATTACCAGGAAGTAACGATAATAGCAATGTTTATTATCAAAAAGTCAACGGTGGTAGTGAAGATGACATTATTGCTGGAGATATCACCGATGAAGAAATTAAGGGCAAAAACGGTGATGACTTAATTGATGGTGCAGCAGGAAATGACATCATCGATGGGGGAAAAGGTTTTGACACTATCTTCGGTTTTGATGGTAATGATTCCATTAATGGAGGAGAAGGTGATGATCTAATTTCGGGAGAATCAGATCAAGATGTTCTGTTAGGAGAAGCTGGTTCTGATGTCCTGATGGGAGGAGAACAGGACGATTATCTCGATGGAGGTACTGGTAGAGATTTCCTCAATGGTAATACAGGACATGATGCTTTAATTGGTAGAAGCGGTAATGATGCTCTAGAAGGAGAAGCAGGTAAAGACTTATTAATTGGAGGTTCGGGTCAAGATATTGGTAATGGCGGTAGTGGCGATGACTTTATCTTCGGTGACCAATATTCTGATAGTTTACAAAAAGCTTTTGGCACTAATATCAATTCTCTAATTAGCCTCTTTACTCCTGGAGAAGAAATTGAACCTACAGAAACTTCTAGTACCGAAACTAATAATGTGGTACTAGCGCAAGACCCCCAAAAAATTGAAGCCGAAAATATGAGTGTATCTGGAAGCTATAGTTTGGGTGCTGCTGGGACTCTAGTTCAGACCAACTCTACAGCTCGTATTAGCACCATATTTAATGGAGAAGCGGGACTTTATCAGATTGTTATCGGCTACCACGATGTTTATGGCAATTCTCAAATTACAGCTTCTTTAGGCTCTAATACTTTAGCTCAGTGGAATCTTAATGAAAGTTCGGGTACTAGTGCAATTCCCAGTACTTCTAACTTTAAAACCAAAACTATTGCTAGTGAAGTTAGCCTCAATGGTGGTGAATCTCTAGTTTTAGATACCATTGCTTATGCAATTAGTGGTGGGGATGATGATGATGATTCTTTACCTGACAAAGCCTACATTGACTATGTTGAGTTTGTTCCTATTAATACTAACACTGTAGTTGTAGCTCAAGACCCCATCCGATTGGAAGCAGAAGATATGAGTTGGAGTGGAGACTACAAAGTAGAGCAAAAAACCTATGCTTCTGGTGGAGAGTTAGTTGGACCAAATGCTGATAATCAATGGATTTCTGGTAATACAACTTTTGCCCAAGAATCTGGAAAGTACAACATAGTTATCGGTTATCACGATATCGGTAAAGTTGGGGAATCTAAATACAAAGACGGTCAAATCAAAGTTAAAGTTAATGGAACTGAGATTGATAGTTGGAAGCTAGACGACGTTAACTTTGATGCCCAAATAGCAGCAGGAAACTTCACTAAATACACTATTAATAATGTTCAATTGAATCAGGGTGACACCTTTGGTATCGATAGTTTGGCAGATTTCGTTCCCGAAGGATTTGTCGATTATGTTGAGTTTGTTCCCGTTAGTAATCCTACTCCTGATTCTAACACTGGGGATACAAGCAATTCTGATTCTTCCAGCACAGTAAATTTATCTTCCCAAGGACAAGTACAAGTAGGTACAGATATCCTCAGAGGTGGTAATGGTAATGATGGTATTGATGGTGGTTATGGCAACGATATCATCTTTGGTGAAAATGAATCCAACGATTCCAGTAACATTACTCCCATTAATATTGATAACTCTTTTAACCACGGTCAAAGTACCTATGTCTTGACTCCAAAGACTATGACTTGGTCAGACGCACAAGCTTATGCAGAAAGTCTTGGTGGTAATTTGGTTACTATTAATGATGTTGCGGAAGAAGCTTGGTTAAAGACTAACTTTGGTAATAGTGAAGCATTTTGGCTTGGTATCAATGATGTTGAAACTGAAGGTGATATGGAATGGGTAAGTGGTCAAGCAGTCACCTATAACAACTGGACAAGTGGTCAACCTAATAATTATGGAGGTAACGAAGATCACGGAATAATGTACACTAACGGTCAATGGTATGATACTCCTGGTACAAGTATGTACCGTGGCATCATTGAGATTGACTGGTCTAGTGTAGGGGGTAACGATACTGTCTTTGGTGGTGCTGACAATGACCAAATTTATGGTAACTCTGGTAATGATTTACTATACGGTGATTATGCAGAAGATAATCTAAATACAACTCAGACTATTTCTGACACTGTTACCTTCCAACAAGGAGTCAATGGTTACAACGGTACAGTTGATACCAAACTTCATGGATACTATTGGACTACAAACTATGGCAATGCAACTTCTCTTAATGTAGATAGTAATGACTACGGCTATCCTGTTCATACTATTATGAAATTTGACGATATCTTTGGTAGCCAACAAGGGCAAATTGCTCCTAATTCCACTATCGATTCAGCAATTTTAGAACTGGACGTTTCTAACCCTGGTAGCAGCTTTAAGGTTCACGAACTACTGAAAAACTGGTCAGACAATAGCACCTATTATGGTTGGGGTAATGGTGTTCAAGCCAACGGTATAGAAGCAGCTACTGATGTCATTGCTACTACTGGCTCAGTTAGCACAGGTATTCTCCGCATAGATGTTACTGAAAGCTTACAAGCTTGGCAGGCAGACCCCACTAGCAATAAAGGTTGGGCTTTCTTACCCACAGGCTCTGATGGTGTTGATTTTGGTTCTTCCGAAGGCGTTAATGCTCCTCGTTTAGTAGTTGATGTCACTCAACAAACATCTGTATCTGATTCTACCGTTGGAGGAGGTCATGACATAATCACAGGTAATGGTGGTAATGATACTATCTCTGGTGGTGCTGGGGATGATATTCTCGAAGGTACGGATCAAATAGTTGCTGGCTACTATGAGAAAGATGTCTTAATTGGTGGTGCTGGTGCAGATAAATTTATCTTGGGTAATCAAGAGCAAGCTTATTATGCTACTGCTGGTCATCAAGATTACGCAACTATTCAAGACTTTGATTCTACTATAGATACCATACAATTCTATGGCTCTGCTGCTGATTATCAAGCACAACTGCAAGGAAATGATCTGTTTGTTTCTCGCAATGGAGATTTAGTAGTAATTCTAGAAAATACTAGTTCTATAAATCTCAATGGTACTGGGTTTGAATATGTCAACGGTATCTAATACCAACTAGATAAATTTAATCCAAGGTAGGGTGGGCGACCAAAGGAAGTCCTAAAGGATCCCTAAAGGGTACACCTTCGGATAT
>JASJDF010000150.1 GCA_030065715.1 Xenococcaceae cyanobacterium MO_188.B19
TACAAAATGCAGCTAATATTGCTTTGCAATTGGGTCATATATCAGGGGCAAAAGTTTTACAAAATAGTGCAGATAAATTACAACAAAGCATCGAACTTTCCCCCCAAGAAAAGAAAAAAACTCGTTTAGCTTCTAAAACAACATTGCAAGATTAACACTAATCAATTAATATGTGTTCTGTCTATTAAGACTAATGCGAAAAATCTATCAATAAAAATATTGACCTATTTATCAGGCAGAATGGAAAACCCTTTGAAGAAAATAAAAGAGTTCAACCGTAATGAAAATTTTCTCAAGTTAGTATATTTTATAGAAAATGGAGTTGCTAAAGTACTATCTTTAGCACTGCTTGCAATTATCCTAATAGCTTTAGGAGATTTAATTTTTTTTATATCTCACGATGTTTTAAGTCAAGAACCAGTAGGTTTGTTTAATAAAACATTAATTGAACTGTTTGGGTTATTTCTAAATATTTTAATCGCTTTGGAGTTACTAGAAAATATTACTGCTTATCTCAAAGAACAGGTGGTTCAAGTTGAATTAGTCTTGATCACTGCCTTGATTGCTGTAGCTAGAAAAATCATTATTTTTGACATAGATAAAAAATCTAGTAGTGATTTAATGGCTTTAGGGGTCGCCATTCTTTGTCTATCTGTTGGTTATGCTGTGGTTAGATTAAATAGGCAAAAAAAGAATTAAATTAATTCCCAATGCCTGATATTTGCAACTGCCAAACTCGATATTATTCAATGATTTTGATCATAATTTTTCTACTAACTTTAACTAGAGGTTCTCGCCACCAAAGAATAGTTAGCCCAATACTTACCAATAAACATCCCATAATTGTGCCTGCAATGATTAATTTAGGTTTTGGTGCGCTAGGTTCATCAGGAAGACTGGGGTGTTCGATAACTTGGATCATTGGGAAAGAGGCAAAAGGATCTCCTTTACTAAGATCGATTTTGGTTAAAGTAGAAGCAAAAACAGCTTGAGCAATCTGCACATCTCGGTCTAAAGTATCCAGTACTGCTTCTTTTTGAGTCAAAATAGTTAATTCGTTTTTTAAACGATTAATTTGATCTTTGAGGTTTTCTATTTTGCCTGATAAACCTTGTTGTTCTGCTTTTAAATCGATGATTTGCACAAAAAGATTAGCTCTTTTTTCCCCTGAACCATTGCTATTGTCGAGAATTAATAATTCTAAGGTTAATTTTTCTACAGGTTTACCTAATAATAGTTGTCCTCTAGTGAGTAGTGCATTGAGACTAGATTCGGTTTCATTGCGTGCTTTAACCACATCGGGGTAATTCTCTCCCCTATTACCTCGTAGCTCAATCAACTTCGTATTACCATTAGTATAGTTAGCCAGAATTTTTTGAAATTCTTGATCTGTTTCTAAAACTAAAGCATCTGCTGCTTGTTGTGGTTGTATGCCTACAGTGCCAATTTGTTGATTTAAGCGATCGCTGATTTTACGATATTCCGCAGCAGTTTGGATATATTGAATTTGTAATGAGCCTAAATTATTAATTAAATTTTTAACTTGATTGGAAGAGTTTAAGCCTGATTCTGTTTTATAAGCTGAAATGCGTTGTTGAGCTTTAGTTAATTTGGCTTCTGCATCAGAGAGAGCTTTTTGTACTGCTTTATCCCGTTCGGTTTGTTCTTCTGTGCGCAGCATTTCTAAACGATTGTATAGAGCCTGATATATAGCTTGGGCTTTTTGTTGTGCTACTTCTGGGTCTTGAGCTTTAACTTTAAACTCTAGTAAAGTTGTGTTGTTAATTAAATTGACAATAGGCTTGCCGAATTTGGCTTTAGGTATATCTAGAATTGATGCAGCAGCATCAAGTATGGTACTGCTAGTTGCCATTAACTTGTAATTTTCCCTCGGATCGGAGTGAGAGCCAAAAGCCGTACCACTAGAAGTATTGGCTTGTCCGATACTAGGGAGATTCACACTTACACCAGGACTAGAACCAGCTACATGAACAATTAATTCACTGGTATAAGTAGAGGGAGTTTTTTTGAGATAGTAAAGAGTAAATCCAAATAATCCAGCATTACATAATGTACCTAATAATATATATTTAACCCAACGCAACCAAGGAATTTTCTTGTGATGATGATCGCTAGAGGTCAAGGAATTCGGCGTGCTATCCATAACTTCTTAAAATAATTCTTGAAATATTCTGAAAGGAATAAAAAATTCGGCAAAAGTTTTGATAATGTCTCTGGTATTAGTAATTCTGGAGTCATAACAAGCAATTCCGTCTCTGGGCATCAATAAAGGATTTTGTCTTTCGTTATAGGAATCACGCATTAAATCTTCTATGGGGCGGTCTAAGTAAGTCGTTTCCCCTGTAAGTTGATTAGTTCTAAGCAAAAGGGCGTGACGATGAGCATTGGTAGCATGAGTCCCCCCCACACAGTTAGCAGCAATCACCCCCTGACTAAAACGACTTCCATAGGTCAAAGTTATATTGTTTTTAATACTAGATGTGGCATTACTATCAGCAGGAATTGAGAGATTAGAAGCGAAAACATTCACCGCTGGGCGAGTAATTTGGGAAGGGCGCGCTAATTCTGCTTGAAAGTTGGTAGCAGGAACAATTATGCGATCGCCAGCAATTAGGGGAATATCGGTAACTGGTTCTCCTGTAAAAATTCCCGAAAGATCAATCATGTATTCTTTTTCCTGACGAATTAACCGAATTTCTTTGATATTAGCAGTAGGTAAAACTCCACCAGCAGACCGAATAGCATTGGTAAGATAGCGTCGAAAAGGATATCTACCAGTAATTTGTAAGGTTTCGGGAGAAATAGCCAAAGAACCAGATTCTTTTGTTTCGTTGATTAATACTCGCCCTGGAAGAAATAGTTCTCCAGTAATAAAAACTTGAATTTCTGACCAATCAGCAATTTCTACCGTCAATTGCAACTTATCTTTAAGGAAATATCCTTCGTGTATTAGTAAAGATGATAATTTAGTTTCTACCTCGATTGGTTCTAATCCTGCAACAGCCACTCCTCCTAATAAGGGAACTTCGATTTCCCCATTTTGATTGACTTCATAAATACGAGCAAAATATTTTTCGTTAGGAATGGAAACCGAAATGCGATCGCCTGGAGACAAGGGTAATGCCAAAGACGAAGAAGCCGTGATTAGGGAGATTACAGTTGCTCCTAATATGCCTAAAAAAGAACGATATTTCCTTTCAGTTTTCCTACGATTGACCATAGAGCATCATAAGTGACTAATTTCACCTCATCGTAGTTTTGTGGAGTCTGATTTGACATCGGAAAATACAACTAAACCCCTTGAGCCAGAATAATTAGTACAAAAATATCTTGCGATACCGTTTTAGATAAAAACAAAAGTTTTAGATAAAAACAAAAATCGAACCTCTCTCAACTATCTAATTAATTTTGCATAACTACTTAGATGTGGTTTCACCACAGATTGTTAATCAAAAAATCTCTAACTTTATCCAATCTTTAATTGTTCGAGCTAAAAAAAAGTCAAGTTAGACATAAATCAAACACTAACAAAAACATCAGATTTTTAAACTTAATCAAGAGAAAAAAATATTACACACACATTTATCAGACCATGACAACTATATCTAATAACGGAATTTTTACAGTTGGTAATTCAGGACAATTCACTTTTGAATATCTTTTTGATGGTGGTTGGTTTCAGGGAGAATTAGCTGTCTATAATCTTGCTGGAATGGATGAATATACCCCTGGTTCGACCGAGTATATTCAAGAAGCTGCTCGCCGTGCGATTAGCAACTCCAATGAAGGTTATGTTGTGATGAGCGATCGCACAGAGGGAGCAAAATATAGTAAAGCTTTACATTGGGAACAGGACTATAACAAAGGAGAATATCTTGGGGTCAAGACTTTTTCGATGAATGCTGGCGACCAATTTGGTTTTATGTTGACCCAGCATACATCAATTGCAGAATTAGCAGAGCATCCAGAACGTTATACTCAAGGGGGCAAACTACCTTTATTTTCAATTCCTGAAGCTCATCCTAATCAAACAGGAGACGCTCCTGTTCAACTAGCCAAAATGGATCGTTATGGAACCTTTGGTTTTGAAGCAGTTAGAGTCGATGGAAATGGCTCCGATCGAGATTATAACGAAGCAGTATTTCAGGTAATTGGTGCTACAGGAAATGCACCCTTTTATGGTACTGTTCGTAACCCTGGCAAAAATTTCCGAATGTCGAGTATTGGCAAAGAACTTAGAAAACAGTCGAGAGAAAATTTTCTCGATGATGGCTATTTCATAGTTGATGATTCTGGAGAAGTTACAATCGATTTGCTTTTTGATGGTGGTTGGTACAAAGGAGAAGTGGGAATATTTAGCTTGGATGGGATGGAGAACTATAACCTTGGTTCATTGGCATTTATTCAAGAAGCAGCCACTAGAGCCTTGACTGGCTCTACCCAAGGTCACATTTTATTTCAAGACCAAATAGAAGGCTCTCGCTTTGATGGCAACTTTGCTTGGGAACCCAATTTTAATAGTGGAACTTATCAAGGAGCCAAAACTTTTCAATTAACTGCTAGAGGCAAATATGGGTTGATGTTAGTACCTAACAGTAGTCTAGAACAGGTAGCAAGCAGTCCCACATTAAGCGAAACTAATGGCAAAAGACCTTTCTTTTCTATGAGAGGTGCTAACCGTCTCGATGCAGTGCAAATGATCCAACATGGAAATAGTACTGATAATCTTTCTGTTATTGGGATGGAAGACTTAAATGTTCTCTTTGGTGGCGATCGCGATTTTAATGATGTTCTTCTTACTTTAGAAGGAGCTTCTATGTATGCTCCTGGTTATGAAGACGAAAAAGACCCTCAATTTGATATTGATTATGCTCCCCTTGCTAACCGTGACTCAGATATTACCTATAAAGATACTGCGATCGCAATTTCCCTGGCAGATTTGCTAGGTAATGACTACGATTTGGACGGTGACACAATCAGCTTTCAGGGTTTTGATGACTCTGGCACTCTAGGACTAGTTAGCCGAGTCAATGACCGCTTAATCTACGATCCAAATGGTCAATTTAATGGACTTCAAGCAGGTGAAACAGCAACAGATACCTTAACCTACACTATTACGGACAGCACTGGGAAAACTGACACTGCAACTGTTGATGTCACTATTAAAGGTTTTGACAATGATGGGAATGAAAATAATGTTGGTACTCTAGACTCTGTACACCTCTTACCACCTCTCTATGCCAAGCAAGATGTGAGAGATCATTATTTATTACTTTCGACTAATGAAGAAACTCCCTTTGAAGTAGTAATTCAAAATGCCGATGGTGCTAATGGGGTAGCTGGTGGTATCAACGAAACTATTACAATTTCTAAATCTTCTCCCGCAACTATTGACTTAAGTTCTGCACCTTTTGCTACTGGTAAAGGTCACGCTTCTTTGGGTGTAATTAAGACCAGCCAAGTTGGTCAAGTCGATCAAAAAGAAGGTCTAATTTTAACTGGAGATCAAGCTTTTTATGCCAATGTTCGTCATCAAACTAACGTTCAAGGTTTGTCCTTGTCCTCAAAAGGTCAATTAGCATTAGGAACTGAATTTCGTTCGGGACATCTAGTTACCAATACTAATCAAAATTGGCGTAAAGCTCACTTTATCTCCGTTATGGCATCGGAAGATAATACAGTAGTTTCTTTTAAAGACTTGCCTGAAGGAGTTACATTTGTTAATGGCTATCCAGGTCAAGTTACTCTAGATAAATATGAGTCTTTTGTTGTTGGTTTAGATATTCAACAAAACTTGAGTTTGCCCAATAGCTTACAAGGTTCTTTAATTGTTTCGGATAAACCCATTGCAGTTAATACTGGTTCTTGGCTAGCAGGAACAGTAGGCAATGGTAGAGATATTGGAGTTGATCAAATTGTTCCTACAGATTTGATTGGTTCAAAATACATTTTGGTGAAAGGAGAAGCTACTACTAATGCTTATCGGCTAGAACGACCAATTATCATTGCTACAGAAGACAACACGGAAATCTACCTCCGAGGTGAGTCAACTCCTGTGGCAACTCTTAATGCAGGAGAAGAGCTGATTCTTGATGGTGATGAATATCCTGATAGTGATGCTTTACTCATTGAAACTAGCAAGCCTGCCTATGTCTATCAAATGACCAGTGCTAATAATAGTACTGCTCCTGGACTAAACTTAGTTCTACCAGTTACAGAAAATGCTGGTAATCAAGAAATTATTATTCCTAGTATCGACCTATTAGGTCCTGGAAAATTAAACATTGTAGCTCGTGATACAGCTACGATTCAAGTTAACAATTCTGTCATCACTGGTGGAGTTGTAATAGAGGGAGAGCCTGACTTCCTAGTTTATCAAATTGAAAATTTATCTGGCGATGTTACTATTACTGCAGACGAATCTGTAATTGTCACCAGCACTACTGGTGGTGGTCATATCGGAGCAGCTTCTTACTGGAGTGGTTTACCCACAAGCTTGGCTTTCGACGATTCTGTGACAACTACTGCGGATACCGCTATTACTATTGATGTTTTAGGTAATGATGTTACTGGTAGTGGTTTCCAACCTATAGGGTTGCCTGAATCACCCAATAATGGAACTGCGGTTCTTAATGATGATAATACTTTTACCTATACTCCAGATGCAGGATTCTCTGGCACAGATGTCTTTGTTTATCGTGGCATTAATGAAGCTGGGAAAACCGATACCGCATTAGTAAGCGTTAGCGTCGGTCAAAATTTAATTGAAGGAACAACTGGACAAGACACTCTAACTGGTTCTGCTGTAAGCGATCGCATTGTTGGTTTTGCTGGCAATGATTACATTACTACTAATGATGGTTATGATGTATTAGTTTATAATTCTCCAGGAGAAGGGGTTGACACTGTTACTGATTTTGCAGTGGGTATTGATCAAATCGACATGACTGGTATCTTAGGTGCTTCTTATCCTACCAGTAGCGGTCAAGTTAACTTTATTCAAAGCGGTAACGATGCGGTGTTGCAATATAATAATTCTGACTTTGTTATTTTCCAAAATGTTAATGCAGTTGAGATGAATAATTCTGATAACTTTGTCTTTTAATCGCTTGAAAACTCAAATATAGCTACATCCTTTAGTTTAAAGAGTCCTGACTATATTTAAACAGTAATTAATCAGGTATTAAGGTAACTTAATACCTGATTTTGCTTTGACAAAGATCAGACTAAACCATATTGATAAAAGTTATACAAATCAAACACTAAAATATACGCGATCGCATATACGGAAATTTCACAATAGAATTGTTGAAAGTTCTAGAGGATTTGAGTTATGAAATTGGTTTCTGTAATTGTTCCTACCTACAACATTGAAAAGTATATTGGTGAGACAATTAAATCAGTTTTAGCTCAAACCTATACTAATTTTGAACTCTTAATTATCGATGATGAATCTCCCGACTCCTCCGTGGAAATTGCTCGCAACTTTAACGATCCACGTATCAAAATCATTAGTCAAAAAAATCGTGGTTTAGCAGGAGCAAGAAACACAGGAATTCGTCACGCTCAAGGAGATTATATCGCTCTATTGGACGGGGATGATCTTTGGCTAGAAGAAAAACTCGCTAAACATATAGAACATCTGGAAAATAATCCTAATGTGGGTGTGAGTTTTAGTCGCTCGGAATTTATTGACGGTGAAGGTAATTCTTTAGGTATTTTTCAAATGCCCAAACTTCAGGATATTACTCCTGGTCATCTTTTGTGCCGTAATCCTATTGGTAATGGCTCTGCACCTGTAATTCGTCGAGAAGTCTTCGATGCTATTTGTTTTCAGGATGATTTACACGGACAAATGGAAGATTGGTATTTTGATGAACATTTTCGTCAATCGGAAGATATTGAATGCTGGTTTAGAATTGCTGCTCAAACTGACTGGCAAATTGCAGGTATCCCAGAAGCTTTAACTTTGTATCGGGTTAATGGGGAGGGACTTTCTGCTAATGTTATGAAGCAATTTGATTCTTGGGAACAAATGATCTCTAAACATCGCAGCAGCTTTCCTGAATTACTGGCTGAGTGGGAAAATTCTGCTAGAGCCTATCAATTACGCTATCTAGCTCGTCGCGCAGTACGTCTTAAAGATGGGAAAATGGCAGTTAAACTAACTCATCAAGCTCTCAAAACCCATTGGCAAATTGTATTGAGCGAACCCAATCGCACAATTTTAACTTTGATTGCTGCATATATGCTCTATGTTTTCCCCCTTACTTTCTATCGTCAATGTGAGAATTTAGCACTACAAATTACTGGGATGAGTCATAAGTTCCGTATTCTACGTGATCGATTTTTCTTCCATTGTTCAAAAATGGAGTGGATGATGATTCGGGGATAAATTTAAACCGCATCTAGTTTGAAGCCAGTAGTTTTTAGCTATCTGTTCGAGGGAACAGGGAACAGGGATTAAAAATGAAACTATACTTTTCTAAGTGGACGGAGTTTAGTTCTCAATAGCAACTAACTTCTCTATCCATAGCTCTAAGCTAAACTCCAGATCGGGTACAATAAAACCTGTAAAGATTTATCACTTTAAATTAAGGAGAATAACATGGGCGCAGTTATATTGTACGCATTAATTATTGGTCTTTATACAGGAATTGCTCTCGGTTTATACTTAGGGCTACGATCTGCAAAGATTATTTAGTTTTTGAAGCGAATTGCCTCAATATCAAATAAGCGATCGCATTTTAGTTTTAGCGATCGCTAAAACTAAGAAGAAACTTAAGACAAAATTTCAATAAAATTTTCTTCACTAGTAATCTAACCCTATAACACTTCAAAAGCCACCCCTTCTTCAAGAAAATTGGGAAAATCCTTTATAATGCTTTCAGCTTCTTCTTGTCCAGCAAATAAATAAGTTCCAGGGCGATCGCTATTTTGGAAACGGATAAATTCTCTGCCCAATCCAGTTCCCGCACCATAAACATAAAAAGCCAAACCTTCTTCAGTAAAAGCGTCAGAAAAGTTTTCCTTTATGCTTTCTCTTTCTTCTTGTCCAGCAAAAAGATAAGTACCAGGAGTAATCAGACTTTGAAAACGATATAAAGGAATTAAACCATTTCCTGGTTGATCTGATACCTTAAAAGCTAATCCTTCTTCGGAAAAGTTGGGGAAATTTTCTCTAATGCTTTTACTTTCTTCTTCATTAGCAAAAAGATAAGTCCCTGAGATATCATTATTTTGGAAGCGATTGATGTTAACATCTAAACTATCACTAAATTTTTCACTCCCCAATAAGACAGAACTAGTTGCTGTTCCATCGGCACTTTCAGTATCTAAAACAGGACTAAAAACTAGATCGTCTTTCTGATCATTATTAATATCCAAAACACTACTAATTGCTGTATCAGTACTGTCAATAGCTAATACATTAGCTTCAGAATTTTCCACATCTAAAGTTGCTTCAAATTCTTTATCACTAGCGAAGACAACATAAGTAGTATTATTTACAGTTTCAAAAATTGCATCATCTAAACCATCTCCATTGATATCTCCTCTATCTTGAAAAGAACCAGAGAGATTTTCAATTACAAAACCGTTAGTACCGTCTAGAGAATTTAGATCAAACTTCTCACCATAACCATTGCTGCTACCAAATAGGACGTATTTGTTTCCCTCCGTTACGGTATCATCAAAAATAATGTCTTGCAAATTATCGCCATTAAAGTCAATAATGCCTTCTATCTCTATAGGTGCATCAATTTCAAACCCATTGCTACCATCAACACTAGTTAAATCGAAATTAGCAGTAAACTCATCTTGACCAAATACCACATAAACTTTATTTGGCTCTAATTCTCCTCCTTCTTCTTCAGCGACAGATTTTTCAACTATGATCTCTCCTAAACCATCACCGTTAATATCTTCCAATAGACCCCCAACTAGGCGATCGCTTGTATTGATGCCTGTTTCAGTCAATGAAAATCCATTATTTCCATCTAAAGTTTTCAAATCAACAGTAGCGGGAAAATTATTACTACCAAAAAGAATATGAATTGTGGGACTTGTATTATCAATGAATGCTAAATCTCCTACCCCATCCTGATTAACATCAATACTTCCCCCAGTAATAATATTTTGCCCCTCTACAACAAAACCATTATTCCCATCAAGAACTGAGATATCAAAGTTAACGGGATAGCTACTATTACCAAAAATAACTTTAGTTCTAATTTCACCTGATTCTGAAGTACCAATAAAAGCTAAATCTTGAAACTCATCATCATTAATATTTTTCTCGAAGAAAAATGAAACCAAGGATAAATTATTATCAATGACTGAAAATCCATTCTCTCCATTAATATCTGTTATATCAAAGATAGCTGGAGGATTATCATTACCAAAAATATTGTAGTTAACTAAATTTCTTGTCTCTCCTAATAAATCACCAACAATTAATAATAAATCATCTTTTTGATCATTATTGAGATCAGAAAAACTAGTGGTACTAATAACTGAATCTGTATTTTTAATAGTTAACCCATTAGTTCCATCGAGATTAGCAACATTAAAATCTTGGGCAAAATTATTATTCCCTAGAATCAAGTAAGTTTCTTGTTCTGAGTTACCGTTATTTAAAAATACAGTAGATTCTATAAGTAGATCATCAATCCCGTCTCCGTTAAAATCTCCTTTAGGACTGGCAATAGTGAAGCTAAAGTTATTTCCAGTTACTGGGGCAAAATCTTGAAAGAGAGGATCAATTTTGATTCCACGAATCAAAAATCCATTAGTTTCGTCAATATCAGCCAAATTAAAAGCAAATTTTGCCATATTGTCACTCCGACTTCAAAATAAGTAAACATTGAGCCACCTATCCCATACTCTTAATGAGACAAGCTATTGGTACATAGCAGATATTAATCAGACTCCACTGTTAAACAATTTTTTAGTGAAATCATGACCAGACTCAATATTAGTGCCTTGTTTCTGAAACGGCTACCTATTAATCAAGTTCGGAAAATAATTTATAATTTCAAACAATTCAATTATTTTGTGTTAACAAATATGCAATCTATCAGAACTTTTTTGATATGTATTCTTTTGTCATTGATTCTGACTGCTTGTAATACTCCCCGCCAA
>JASJDF010000151.1 GCA_030065715.1 Xenococcaceae cyanobacterium MO_188.B19
AATGGCAAACGAAATCTTCGTCAAACGCGCTCAACAAGTAAAAGCTCTAGTAGATTCCTTGGGAGATGCAGTAGTAAATGCTGCTAGTTATGCAGAAGGGGGAGTCGCGAGTCAACTAGAAGCAGGAATGAAAAAAGCGATTCCAATTTTGATGTCAGCTTTAGCTAGTTATGCCAACATCGGCGATATTCCTAATAAAATTAAAGGTGTCATCGACAAAGGGAAAAATTGGGTTAACGAAAATATCAAACCCTTCATCAATAAGGTTATCGATACCGTTGGCTCTCTCATCCCCGATTTATCAGGAAAACAACTCGCCACAAGAATTACTAAAGGCTTGGGTATTGGCAATGTTTATGACAGAGTACGCAACTATCTAAAACCCCACACCCAAAAACCCTTTGAAACTTTTAACGATGCGAAACAAGTAGTAGATACAGCGCAAACTGTCTTTAAACCCTTGGGTATAAATACCCTCAATTTAGAGCAAGCAGACAAAACAGGGCATAGTTTTAATGTTATTGCTGCCAAACCCTTACCAGGTAGAAAACCAGTTATTAACGCTAATCCGATTCGGATATCGAGAAAGCCTAGTATTTCTAATCGTAGTATTGATTCTAAAAGAGGAGCGCGATTTCCAAAGCCTAACAACATAGTTAGCCGTAATTCAATTTCTACTATTCAAACAAATAGTGTATCTCTAAATGCAAAGCAAAGTAGCTTAAGATTAAAAACTGCCGTGGCTCAACCAAAACCGATTATTTCCTCGCTTAATCGAAATCAAATACTGCACAAGTCGGAAAAATATAGACATTTTAGTAATAATCAGTCTTTTATTCAAAAACTTTCTTCTGGCAGTACCTCGAAACCAACTAACTATATTCAAAAGAAAGATATTCCTCATAATAACTTAGGAAAATTTGAATTACAGCAACCAGAAAAAAAATCTACTTCACAAACAGATCAAAATATATCTCAAATCAGGGATAAATATATTCTTGAAGATGTAGATTCAAAAAAACTAAATCTAATACTATCATCCATTTCACCTTCTCTTGAGTATAGTAATTATGAGTTAGTCAAAATAACAAATCAACGTAAATATGTTGGCTTTTACAACGGCGATTTTAAACTTTATTCACAAAAATTCTATGGAAATCAATACTTGTCGAGTAAAACAGTAAACTTGCAAAAGGGAATATTTTTAAAAACGGCTAAAGTAATAAAGATAGGATCTGGTATATTTACAATCGGTGGAGGTGTTCTTAGTACAATTGATTATGTAGATGGCAGAAAAACTGGAACAAAATTAGCATTTGATTTAGCATTTACAGCTATTAATTTTGTACCACCTTATGGATGGATAGCATCAACTATATACTTTACAATTACTGGTCCTATTCCAAAATTAGTCAGTGATAGTATTAAAGAAGCAAGTCGTGGAACTACTTTTAGTAAAGTTTTTATAGAACAAGATCCTAAGTCAGTATGCGGGTTTATTGAAACTTTAACTGGGGCTAATCCATGTCCATAAAGGCGATCACTCTTTCTACATAAAAATGTAAACTGTTCAATTCTCAAGTTTTAAATTAGCGCGCTCTCTGCTGTGATAGGGTTCAAAGCCCAACAGTAGCGAGTGCCGATCTAGTAGGGCGCAAAGTATGAAAGCGTAACGCACAAAACCGCATGATAAAAGTGCTTCTGTGGTAAAAACCCAAAAATATTCCTTATCCCAACAAAAAAAGTGCCTAACGCCCCCTACTCATCCCAAACTCCTTGTGGCATTTCTGGAATCACATCCACCCCGCAATTCGGTAGATAAATCCCCTCTGCAAGAAATCGATGAATGCTGGAAAACTGCCAATCTTGAGGAGTTTTACACAAAAAGCAACGAAGAAACCGATCCCCCCACAATTTTAAGAATTTAATCTTTTTCTTAATTCTGCTTTTAATTGTTCGTCTGTGCTAACTACAACACTATATAAAAAGTTCTTAACTGTTCAATAGTTGGTTCCACTGTTTCATGTTTGATTTCAGTAAACGGTCTAGATTGTATCGAAACTTATAATGTAGTTTGCTAATTAGCCGATCTAGTCCTCATTATAATTGCGATCGCTGATTTGGGGAAGTTTAAAAAATGCGATCGCCTGAAGAGAAATATCTATATATGTGCGATCGCAAAATCCTAAGATCTAATTAAAACTATGATAATATTGATGTCTCTTGAGATTTATCACCACCAGTACAGGAGAGCCATCCTAAAGAGATTTTCCAGAGTAAATGCCATCTTCTTGACTCTACTGAATCTTTACTTTTTAGATATTTTTTTTTGAGTTGTTCTAAGCTATGGTGCTTTGCTAAATGAGCTTTTCTCGGCATTGAACTTGTCTTATTGTTTTTTAGATTATAACTGGGTTTTTATAAGCGGATTTAGGATAATACCTATCTATAGTTGTTATTACTTATAAATAAGACCAGTAATGTTGGATAAGATTATCCTTAAATTACAATTAGTGTTTTTTACTTAATAGTTTTTACTGAATAATCAATAAATTCATTATCACAATTCAATAGAATAATTTTTCAACCTCTCATCATATTTACTGTAATAAGTTCTAAAAATACACGATTAAAAAAATATAGGATATGCTGTTTTTAGATAGCTAAATTTTCAGAGTTTAACTTAGGAACACCACCATTTAGCTTTATTTAAGAACAACTAACTCTATTTATTGACAGAGCCTTAATAGGTATTTTGAATGAGCTACTGCCTAAATCCATCCTGTCCTAAACCTGTAAATCATCCAAAAGCAAAAAGATGTAAAGCTTGTGGATCAAAACTCCTATTACGCGATCGCTACCACTTGGTTAAAGGTCTGGGAAAAGGTGGTTTCGGTGCAACTTTTTTAGCTGCCGATATTTCTCTTCCTGGGAATCCCTTGTGTGTAATTAAGCAATTACGTCCCAATACAGATAATCCTAATTTCCTATCGATGGCAAGAGAGTTATTTGAAAGAGAAGCTCGTACCCTAGGGAAAGTTGGGAATCATCCTCAAATTCCTCGCTTATTAGACTATTTTGAAGACCGCGAGCAATTTTACTTAGTCCAAGAGTTCGTCAAAGGCAATAATCTTCAACAAGAAATCAAAAAAAACGGAGTTTTGAATGAACCACAAGCTAAACAAGTTCTACAAGAAGTTTTACTAATTCTCAAAGATATTCATAGTAAAAAAGTAATTCATCGAG
The DNA here is from genome assembly GCA_030065715.1 of Xenococcaceae cyanobacterium MO_188.B19. Classification (GTDB taxonomy): domain Bacteria; phylum Cyanobacteriota; class Cyanobacteriia; order Cyanobacteriales; family Xenococcaceae; genus JASJCP01. Next base: position 3,247 of record JASJDF010000151.1, read on the forward strand.
ACATTAAACCTGCTAACATCATTCGTCGCGAAATTGACAATAAATTAGTTTTGATTGACTTTGGAGTTGTAAAAAATCAAGTCAATACCATCGCTGCTGGTAATGGAGATCAAACCGCTTTAACAGCTTTTGCCGTAGGTACTCCAGGCTTCGCACCGCCAGAACAACTAGCAATGCGTCCTGTATATGCTAGTGATGTTTATGCCCTAGGAGTCACTTGTATGTATCTGATGTCGGGGAAAGCTCCTAAAAACATGGATTCTGACCCTCTTACAGGAGAAATAGATTGGTTTAAATATATTGATGTTAGTGATAAATTTGCCGACATTTTATTGGCGATGGTGGAAGTGTCTGTTAAAAATCGCTACAAAACTGCCGATGAAGTCTTAGATGCCATGGATATCGCTAACCATATCGAAGACTTAGCCGACAATATGTTTTCTGGCATGAACCAGGATATAGGAAATACTAGTATGGGTTTGAGAGGGGCAGGAGGTCTTCGTACCTCCGCCAGGAGAACTGCTCCTCCTACTTCTAACTCTAGAAATAGCAGAAATAGAACCCAAGCTAATTCTGCTTCTAGCAGAAGAAACTCGTCCTCTAGAAATGCTAGTAATAGAACCCAAATTGGCAGAAATCAAAGCCGTAATTCCCCCTCAAATCGCAGTTCTCGAACTCCTCTAAGAGGTTACTCTCGCAATAATTCTCAAGACAGCAGAGGTTCTAAAGATAGTAGAGGTTCTAGAGAACCATCTAAGCCTGTCAAGGTTGATAAAGATACTTTATTAAGCTATTATGCCAAAGGCAGAAGAGATTTTTCCTATAAAGATATCAGTCTCCAAAACCTGGAAAAAGCGAATTTATCAGGAACTAAATTTAATAGTTCTCGGATGATTAAAATTAATTTGCAAAATGCGGATTTAAGTTCTACTAAATTCAATAATTGTGATTTGCGACAAGCTAGTCTGAGAAATGCTAACCTCAGTAGAGCTTATCTTAGTTCGGCTAATTTGGAAGGAGCGGATTTAAGAGGTGCAAATCTTACCCATGCCAATTTCGACGCGACTAAATTAAAAGGAGCTAACCTCTGTGGGGCGAATTTAACCAGTGCAATTATTACAGAACAGCAGCTACAAGATGCAAAAACTAATTGGACAACGGTTTTGCCCAGTGGAAGAAGGGGTTTTTGGTAATTCTATTGTAATGAACGAGCTTTATCTGTAACGCTTCTTGTTAGTCAAAGGAGGTAAAGGAATAGCTGCGGTACTAGGGGGTAAACGATATCGAGCAGATTTCTTAGGGATAGTGGCAACTGTCCTCTGACCTTGTAACCATCGCATTAAAACTGCTGTTATGGCAATAACTAGACCTAGCGAAAATAAACTCCAACGTCCTTGAAAGCTACCAAGAAGAGCATCAGTTATCCCCAATAGAAGTATGAACCCAGATATTGGTTCCTTACGATAAATTACTCTGAATAATTTTGTGAATAAAGGGTTCATCAGTTTTTTGCTTAAAATCCAATGGTAATAACTTAGTTCAATCTTAGCAAGATTGATCAGTACTTCCTCCTAGTAAAATTTTCTTTATCTGACTGTACGGACTTTAATGTAATTGGGAAAAGAAAGATTATTTCTGTGTGTGGGAGCATCAATAGTTATTATCCTTCTTCTTCTTCCCCTTCTTCCATCTCGGCAATTGTTATAATAACCGCGATCATAATATCTTCCTCTTCCATAATACCTTCTATCGTAATTGCGGTTATATCGCGAGTTGTAACGAGAGGAATTTCTATAGTATCGAGGAGTTACATTAGAATAACGACTGGGATAAACAATTCTAACTCCTGATAGTCTGACATTATAATTTTTGGGATAAGCAATAGCAGATGTACTAATTCCCAAGGTTAGACCAATACCTAAAATGAGAGACGAGAGCAGTGATTTGGTATTTTTCATAATGATTCACCAAAAATGATAATTTTTAGTCGAAAAGACTGGTCATAACAGGTACTTTTTTTTGTGGTTCTACTTAATTCTTGCTATTAATAAAGAAGTTTTTTGCTGAACAATAGTTCCTAAAGTTTAGTAACAAAATTTTATCTTGGGAACTAAATTAATATCCATTACTACTGATAGGATAGTAATCAATTGCTCAAGTTACTAGCTTCTTTTGTCTCGTATGATTTTCAACGATGACTAAGTTAATCAACAATTCTACAGACCCCTCTCCTGAACCTCCCGATCCTAAAAAGCATTGGTTAATGAAGCTTTTGCAGCCTTCTAAAAAGAAAATCTTTGGGTTTTGTGCGATCGCAGGATTAGGTTTAATTGCTTATGCAGGTTTAGATTTTTGGGTAAAACAAAACCTCCCTTCGATTATAGAATCTGAAGGAAGTAAAATTCTGAATCGTCCTGTAGAAGTAGGAAAAGTTAAACGTTTTTCTTTAACAGGGATAACTTTACATTCTAGTTATCTTCCTGTTACTGAAACGGATCGGGACTATATCAGTCTAGAGGAAATTAAAGTTGGGTACAATATTTTTCCTGTTATCTTTCGGCGAGTTTTAGCTTTAGATATTACTCTTTTAAACCCTAAAGTCTATTTAGAACAAGAAGCAGATGGTTCATGGTTGAAGCTGAATTTACCCCAAGGAAAAGATGGGTCACAAAGTTTTTTATCCTACGATATAAAAGCTAATATTATACGGGGAGATATTCAAGTTGTTCCTTATAGAGAATCTTTAATAAAAATAAGATTAGATGGAGAAGGAAGATATAATTCTGACAATAAAGGACATATTGAATACAATTTAGAAGCTAAGATAGAGAAAGCTAAAGCCACAATTGAAGGAAAAACTTTTTTAGCAACAGGTACAACCAAAACTAAGTTATTAATTAATAATTTAGCCTTAACTGATCTTGTCAGTTTAGTTCCCAATTCTCCTGTAAATCTCAGCCAAGGGGTAGTAAATGCTAACCTGGATGTAAATATTCCTTCTTGGTCAGAGTTTACTGCTGCTGATATTGAAGGTACATTACAAATAGGGGATGTTAGGGGGGAAATTGCAAATAGAGATATAAAAGCCAACTCTTGGTTACGGTTTGGCGGAAAAGATGTTACAGTACAGTCCCTAAAAGCTACAGTAGAAGACATTCAAGCTCAAGTTACAGGAACAATAGATTTACAACAAGGATATGATTTAGATGTAGCAATTCTTCCCTTAGATTTAGCCACTTTACCCAAAACTCTCGCTACAGAATTACCAGTACCAATTACAGGAGAAGTTCAAGGAAAGATTCAATTAAGAGGAGATATTAAACAACCTCAGATTACAGGAAATATTCAAAATACTAAATCTGTAACTATAGATAAAGAATCTTTTAAAATTATAGCTGTTGATTTTAAGGGCGACTTAGAAAAGTTTACTTTAGAAAAATTACAAATTATTCCCACTGTAGGAGGATTAATTACTGCTAAGGGAGAAATCATCACAAGCATTAAAAATGCTCAAGAAATTGACCTAAAAAAAATGCCAGTAAGTTTTGATTTTCAAGCAGACTTACCAACAGAAAAAATCGTAAAACCTTATTACCAATTTCCTGACAATATAGCTGTGGGAAATTTGAGCAGTGAAGGAACAGTTACAGGAACAATCAATGACCCTCAAATACTTTTACAATGGCGCATACCAGAAGCTAATACTTTGGGAGAAACTATCAATGGACAAGGAAAAATAGTTTTAGCCAAAAACAATCTTCTATTAGAAGATACAATTTTAAAAGTAGGAAAAGGTAAAATTGGTGTTGAAGGTAAAACTAATTTAGCAGATAAAACTTGGAAAACTATAATTCAAGCTAATGGGGTAGAATTAAATCCTTTTTTATCTCAACTACAACTAGAAGGAATCGAGCTAAATCGTCCTATTGCCGTAAATAATGCTAATGCTACTTTATCAGGAAAACTTGAAGACCCTTCAATAGATAAAATTCAAGGTGTAGCCAGTATTAATTTAGATATTGATAATAATCCTGTCAAAATAGATAGTACTTTAAATAAAGGCGCAGTTATTGCCAGAGCGAACACCGAAACTATTGTTTTAGATCGATACATTGCCAAGTTCACTACTCCTGTTACAATTCAATCTAGTAAAGTCGATTTTGTTAGTAAAATTGCCCCTTTACTTAAAGCAAAACCCGATCTTAGTAGTGTAGAAACGAAACTAGATGCTAACTTATTACTAGCAGAAGGAATAGTTAAGGCTAAAGTTGAATTACAGAATAATCAATGGGTAGGAAATATACAAGGAAATAATCTATCACCTTCTTCATTACTGCCTCAAGTTCCAAAAAAATTAGATAGAGTCAATACTGATATACAAGTTTCAGGGGATATTCGTCCTTTAATTAATCAAGAAAAAAATATTCCCATAGAAGTAGAAAAAGTTACTATCATTACAGGACAACAATATTTTAATGGTACAGGAAAGATTATTTTGTCTGACTTACAAAATAATCTTGATATTGCTAGTGCAGCTTTGGCAATAGATACTCGTATTAATTTTAATGATCTATCTCTACAAGAATTTATTCCTAATAATCAGCAATCCTTAGCCACTATTCCCACTATCTTAGGTCAAGCAGAATTTATAGGAAACTTACAAGGAAAAAATCTGCTTTCTAATCCTAGTCAACCAGGAAATTTATTTTTAACAGGAGATATCACTCTCAAAAATCTAGCGGTTAATAATACTACCTTTGAGCCTGTAATGACAGGAAAAGTTAACATTAATCCCAAGGAAAAAATTACTCTGGCAATTCAAGGAAAGCAAGACACTATAGCAGCATCAGCAGAACCTTGTGTCAGTGATAGGTGCCGTTTTTCTTATCTTCCTACAAGTCTCAATTTCCGTGTTAAAAATCAAAACAATTCTATTATTGCCACAGGAAATCGTAAAGGAGATATCTTCAATGTCAATATTATTAACTTTCCCCTAAGTATCTTAAATTTTACTCCTATAAAACCATGGGGGTTAGATTCGCCAGTAAAAGGAATCGTAACGGGAGGTGTGGGAATAAATCTTTTTTCTTTAGCAACACAAGGAAATATTGCCATAGAAAAGCCAGGAGTAGGATATATTGAAGCCAAAAAATTGGCTGCTAATTTTGACTACAATATGGAGCGAAACTTTGCAGAAGTTAAGACTGTTTCCTTACTTCTGAAAAATAGCGAATATAACTTTAATGGTAGTATCGACTTAAATTCGGGAAATCTTCAAGGTAAATTAAATATTCCTCAAGCTTATATTGAGGATATTCTAACTACTCTCCATTGGTACAGTATTTCTGATGCCATAAATTTATTTGATAATTCCTCACTGGTTTCATCTAAAGCTATTCAACCCCAAAATATACAAACAGTAGGAAAGTCAATTCGTCTGAAACTAGAAAAACTAAGACAAATCGAACAACAGCTACAAGCTACAGCTAAAAAAAATGATGTTTCTAATATTCCTACTGAACTAGATATTAAAGGAGGTTATAGAGGGGAAATTTTAATTGCAGGGAATATTAATAATCCTGAGATAGACTTCAATATAGAGGCTCAGGACTGGATATGGAAACCTCAAGATACTGTTATCAACGTAATTCCTGGTGAGGGTGTAGTAAAACAAAACTCCCAAGTCATTAATATTCCTCAAATTCAGTTGGAAGGAGAAGTACAAAATAATATTTTAAATCTCGACATTGCTAGGCTACAAGTAGAAGATGCAACTTTATTGGTCAAGGGAATATTATCACCCAATCAGCAAAATGCTACTTTTGATTTAGATAATCTTACTACTGATACTATTTCCAAGTTTGTCTCCATTCCTATAGATGTAACAGGAAAAATTAATACAGAAGGGACAGTTACAGGTACATTTTCCCAACCTGAAGTAAAAGGAAATATAGTTTTGGCTGACATTATGTTTAACCAGCAAAACTTACTAGAAAATATTACAGGGAATTATAACTATCAAAATCATAAACTAAACTTTAATACGACTAATCCAGAATCAATAGAAATTGCTGCTACTGTACCCTATCCTATTCAACCCCAAATAAATGACACCTTAACAGCAGATGTCAAACTAGACACAGAAGCTTTTAATTTATTGGGAGTATTAACCCAAAATAGCTTAACTTGGGTTGGAGGAGAAGCCAATGCAGATATATCAGCTACAGCAAATCTTGATTTAAATAGAAACACTCCGCTTTATAATATTAAAGCAACAGGACAAGTCAATCTTGATGAAGCGCAACTTGCAACTAATATTATTCAAGAAAGTATAATTGCTACTGGTAAAGTTAATCTCGATAATCAAATAATAGAAGTAGAAACCCTGAATGGAAAATTAGGAAACAAAGATTTATCTATAACAGGAAAAATTCCTCTTCTCTATGCTGTTGACAATTTAGAAAATCCTTTAACTATTAATATTCCCCCTGGAGAAATTGAACTCAAAGAACTCTATAAAGGTGAAATCGCTGGTAACATACTGTTGACAGGAGCAGCAATTAAACCTGTAATTGGCGGAGAAGTCGCCTTAAAAGATGGGAAATTCTTTCTTCCCAATAATCAAGATGGAGATACTACCTCACAAGTTATCAAAGACAAAGATAATCAAAAATCCGATAGTAGTTTTGCAATAATTGCTCAAGACTTTCTAGTCAAATTAGATAAATTTACTCTGGAACAAGAACCCTTATACGATTTTGCTGTTAGTGGTAATCTCAATCTTAATGGAACTCTTAATAATATTAGTCAACTGAAAGGAGAAGGTAAACTTAAACTTGTTAAAGCAGATGTGAACTGGGTGAGTAATAATTTTACTCTGACAAGAAGTAGGGAAAATCTAATTGTTTTTAGTCCCGAAGCTAATATTACTAATCCCTACCTTAATATACAGTTGCGGTCATCTGTAGAAGAGGTTGATAACAAAAGTTCTATATTTTCTAGTTCCTCAGAAATATTAGATGCAGGAGCCAATGAAATCCGAGATGATATTACTAGAGTACAGAGAACTCAAGCAATTGATATTCGACTCAATATTGATGGAACAGTTCAAGACATATTGCCAGTAATTGCAGATGATGAAGTAGATAACTGCAATATTCGCCCCGATAATTTACCACCTACAGGGGATTATAATTATTCTGCAACTGAACTCGAACAATTAACTAACTGTATTAATCTTACAGCTTTTAACTCCAAAAGCGACCAAGATGAAACATTACAGAATCGTGCTTTACTAGATTCTCCTGCGGTTAGTCTCTCTAGTACTCCCGAACGTAGCCAAGCAGAAATTATGAGTCTTTTAGGTAATCAATTTTTATCTTTTACTGAAAAAGTTAGCACTAGTAACAGTGAAGAATTATTGGAATTGGGAATTAATCAATTTGTAATTACTCCTCTTGCAAGACAATACCTATACCAACTAGATGATTTTGTGCTAGACGTGGGGCAAAATATAGGCTTAGACTATCTTCGGATTTTCCCTTATATAGAAGCAATCTATGATCTAAATAGTAATTTATCTTTAAGAAGTATCTATGATCCAAAACTATTTAGTGAAAACAGTGATAATACCGCAGCCAACAACACTAAAGAAGTTTTTGAAATTAGACTTGAGTATCGACTGAAGTTTTAGATGTTTTTACTATTTAAAATTTGCTTTTGCACCCAACGACGCATCAATTCTACTGTATATTCATAGCAGTTATTGTTTTGTTTAATAACATCATGTTTAACTAAAGTTTGGAGACAGTCTTTAACTTGTTTTATTGTAAAACCAGTAGTAATACCAATTCTCAAAAGTAGCTAGAGAGATAAGGCATCTAAAATATATTCCCAATCAGTCAAAGAATGAATAATATCCTTAGATAAGGAATTAAGAATGTTAGCTACTTTATATTTAACATCATCAAGGCTATTAAAAAATATA